>JACPXO010000132.1 GCA_016196505.1 Candidatus Omnitrophota bacterium | reverse complement strand
CCTCGATCTGGTGTTCACGGGTGGCGATGCCGAGCATCAGCACGAAACTGATCTTTTCTCTGGACGCAAGAGCCGTTGTTTTGAACCGCAACGCGCCTATGGCCGATTTGCCGTGATAAGAAGCGCCGTCCTTTTGAGGCGGGGGCGCGTTCTCCAAAATGGCCTGAGGGGCTTCCAGATGGCCGCCTTCCCCGATAAAACTTAGCGTCGTGAAAAAAGAGCCAACCGGAAATTCGCCTCCGGCGGTAGCGCCTAACACAGCGTAGATTGTCTCGTTGATCTTATGGCCGCGCTCGTCAAAAGACATCGTCGGTTTCAGAATGACGCCCGCCGGGTGCGAAACGATACGGTGGAGAAGGGAGGTCACATGGTGGTGGTCTCTGAGATTGTCAGCCGACCGGCCGAAAATGGGGATGGCTGAGGTCGGGGTGACCTTGATCCGCGATGAACTCGTGTTGGTCAGGGTCACGATCATGATCTCGAGGGTGTCGTTGGAAACAGGGGCGAAGTTCGTGATCTCTGCTTTAAGGCCCCAGTCCTCGTTTTCGCGGGTGATCTTGTGCCAGAGCATCCCCGCGTCCAAGGTGACTTTTTCTTTCGGTTTACGTAAAAATTTAGCGGCGTGTTGTGAGGCCGACATCCCGGTCAAAGACCAGGCGCCTTTCCCCTCTACATACACCCAAAAATTGCGGCTGGATTTTGAATCATGCAGGTCTTCAATGGTGACAGGCAGGGTCAGGAATGAGTCGTGATTCGTTTTGATATCCCCGTGAAGATCTGGCGTAATGCTGGACAGGATGCCCGCTTCATTGGCTAAAGGGAAGTAGAGCCGGCTTAACGCGTCCGGGTGTTGAACCCGGAAACCAGCTTGATCATCTATGAACTGCCACAGGGAGTGTTTGGATGTCGTATTCTGCATATGGGTGTAACTCTCGGTACAGAGCCATATAATATAGAGCAAATAAGGGGTGGATTCAAGGAGAGAATGAGGGGAAATTAGCCCCAACGGGAGTCGAACCCGTGTCTTCACCGTGAGAGGGTGACGTCCTAGGCCACTAGACGATGGGGCCAAAATCTTGATATTATATCGATTAACTAAAGACTTCTTCGGTAAATGCGCTCTATTTTGAGCCAAAAACTTCTTTTGTCAACCTTAATCTATGGGGGGATAAGAAATTGACTCGCCGGTGATTTCTCACTACAATGATTTTTGATATGAAAGATCTCAAAAGAGGTTTTGCCATTTGGTTCACCGGTCTTCCGTGCTCCGGAAAGACCACGCTCGCCGACGCTTTGACGAAAAAGCTTGGGCTTTTGGGCTACCCTGTGGAGAATTTGGACGGAGATTCTTTTCGATTGGCCTATGGCCACGCGCTGGGGTATTCGATGAAGGACCGCCAAAAAAACGTGAGCTTGGCCGCCCATTTCGCGTCCGATTTTATCAAGAAAAGTAAGGTGGTCACCGCCGCCTTCGTTTCTCCCTATCGCGGGATGCGGCAGGAGGCCCGGCGTTTGATGGAACCCCATTTTGTTGAGGTGTACGTGCGGTGCCCGCTACGAGTTTGCGAAGAGCGGGATGTCAAAGGCATGTACCGGCTTGCCCGCGAAGGCAAGATCAAGCGTTTCACAGGCATCTCGGATCCCTACGAAGAGCCCTTGGCCCCCGAGATCGTCGTCGATACGGACCGGAGGGATATCGAGACTTGCGCGACCGAGGTTATGGCGTATTTGGCCGCGCATCGGTTCATCCACACTCCCGGGAAAACGTCTCCCCGGACGGCCGCCCGTCTCCTTGACAACTGAAAAGGGGCTGTGTATACTCAGCCCCATTGGGAAAATTTGCGTTCTGCACGGTTTTTCAGGCGGTTTTAACCACAATAATCAATTCAAACGGGAACCCTAGGGGAGCATATGATAAAACGACAGGCGGTCGGTTGGGTGGCTTTTTTGGCGGTGGTGTTATTGGTGACGGGGTGTTTTAAAAAGGCGTCGGATCAGGCCAATCTATCCACGACCACGGGTTTTGATTCCCTGTCGATGACGGAGGAACTGTCTCAGCTGCCCCAAGCCAGCACGAGCGGCACACCCGCTCAGCAGACCGCCGTGGAAACTCTCCCTATCGAAGTTTCTCCCGTCACGCCTCCGCTTTCAACCGGCGCGGAATATGTTCCGGCGGCGGTTTCGACGCAAAAATTGAGTCATGATCAAGAGATCCAGACGGCCCTGAAAAACGCGGGTTTTTACAACGGGGCTATTGACGGCAGGATCGGCCCGGCTTCGAAGAAGGCGATCCAGGCGTTTCAAGAAAGCCAAGGGCTGAAAGTGGACGGAAAGGTCGGTCCAAAAACGTGGGCGGCGCTCGAACCATTTTTAAGGGGAACTTCCATGGCGTCGACTTCCACATCGCAGACCAATTAGTAAACGTTTTTGATCTCAAAAGCCCTTGTTGGAGACAACAAGGGCTTTTTATTTGAACTTTTAGGAGACTGAAATGAAAAGAATTTTTGTTCTGTTCGCGCTCATTTTGGCGCTTGCGGGTTCTTCCGCCGGCTTGGCGGCTACGGCGACGGCGGTAATCAGCGGCACTCAACCGGGATCTTCAGTCGGCGGAAAAGTCACGTTCATGGAAACATCCGAGGGTTTGCACGTTCGGGCTAACGTGAGCGGGGCGAGCGCGGGCAAGCACGGTTTCCATATTCATGAGGTGGGCAGTTGTGCGGACTCAGGTAAAGCGGCCGGAGGGCATTTTAATCCGGACAAAATGGATCACGGATTCTTGCCGAAGGACGGTATCGTTCACGCGCATGCCGGCGACTTGGGGAATATCACGGCGGATGCGGGCGGCTCAGGAGAGCTGGACCTCATGATCCCCTCGGTCACTCTTGCGGACGGCCCCTACGCGATAGCTGGCAGATCGGTGATCCTGCACGAAAAAGAGGATGATTTCGGCCAACCCGTCGGAAACGCCGGCGGCAGGATCGGTTGCGGTATTATCACGCTGGACGAGTGACTGTGAGAACGTTTAAGCCGCGCTCCTTGGTGATCTTCTTCGTCTTACTCCTTGGGGCATGGACGAACGGCTTCGCTAAGGATGAAACCGTTTATATCGGCTTAGCCGCGCCGCTGACGGGAGATCAGGCGTACATAGGTATAGGGCTTCTTCAAGGGGCCCAAATGGCCGTGGAAGACGCCAACATCAAAGGACCGGTGTTCGGCCTGTCCGGCATTAAACTCCTCGCGCTGGATGACCAGCACAACCCCACCCAGGCCGTTTTAGCCGCCAACCGCCTTATTTCCGACCCTCGCGTGGCGGGTATCGTCGGGCACTTCAATTCGAGTTGTACCAAGGCCGCCTCGGCCATTTATCACGAAGCGCGGATAGCGCAAATTACGCCCGCCTCCACCAACCCCGAGATCTCAAGGCAGGGTTTCGATACTTTTTTCAGGATGTGCGCGACAGACGACGTGCAGGGGCCCACCGCGGCCCACTTTGTTTATGACCGTCTAAAGATCCGAAAGATCGCGGTGATCGATGACAAAACCACCTATGGCAAAGGCCTCGCGGACGAATTTGAGAAAAAATTCAAAGCGCTCGGAGGCACGGTCGTGAGTCACGACGGGATCACGCAGGGAGAAAAAGATTTTGCCCCTCTCTTGACGAAGATCCGGTCGCTCGAACCCGAGCTCCTTTATTACGGAGGGGTTTATCCCGAACTTTCGCTTTTGATCAAACAGTCAAGGAAACTCGGCCTTCACGCTCCCTGGATGGGGGGGGATGGGATCTTCGATGTGACGCTGATCAAACTCGCGACGCCGGAGCTCTCCGAGGGCACCTTTTCGACGATGCTCGGCGTGGACCCCCGAAGTTTCCCAAGAGCCAGGGATTTTGTGGCACGCTACGAGGCGCGTTTCGGCGAGATCGGCTCGTTTTCTGCCTATGCCTACGATACGGTGAATCTGTTGATCGAAGCGATCCGGCGCGCCGGAACCAGCGACCGCGAAGCGGTGCTGCGGGAAGTGAGGAACACCCGGGATTTTCAGGGGGTGCTCGGCACTGTCAATTTTGATGAGAAAGGCGATGCCGTAAACCAGAGCGTGGGGATCTATAAGGTTGAAAACGGCAAATTCGTTTTTCTGGAGGAAGCCAAACCCGAAGTTCGTTAAAGGATCCGGGGAGGTTGATTGAACGCGGCGCTGGAGCTTTTTATTCAACAGCTCATCAATGGGTTGACCCTCGGGATGGTTTACGCGTTGATCGCGTTGGGGTACACGATGGTGTACGGTGTCATTCAGCTCATCAATTTTGCCCACGGGGAAGTTTTCATGGTCGGCGCTTATTTGGCGCTGACCGCGATCTGGATCCTCGCGGCCCTTGCGGGCCCGCTGCCGTTCTGGGTGTCGTTCGCCGCGCTCCTGGTATTTTCGATGGCCGGTTCGGCCCTTCTGGGCGCGACGATAGAAAAAGTCGCCTACAAACCTTTACGCAACTCCCCGCGGCTCACGGCGCTCATCACTTCCATCGGCGTGTCTTTTTTCCTTCAGAACGCGGTGATGCTGATCTACCGCTCCAAAGAACAAAGCGTTCCTGAAATTATCCCGCACGTTCAAGTCAGTCTCGGCCGCATTTCTTTTTCTCTCATTCAAGGCGTCATCTTTTTAACCTCGATCGGGCTCATGATCTTTCTGACCTGGTTCGTGAAAAATACTAAGCTCGGCAAGGCCATGCGCGCGCTGGCCGAGGACCCCGAAGCCGCCTGTCTCATGGGTATTTCCGTGGACCGTGTGATCCGCGTGACCTTTATCCTCGGTTCGGCTTTGGCCTCGGTCGCAGGCGTTTTGTTCGCCCTTTACTACGGCAGTGTCAATTTCCACGACGGGTACCTGGCGGGGCTCAAGGCCTTTACCGCCGCTGTGTTCGGCGGGATCGGGAGCATCCCCGGGGCGATGCTCGGGGGAGTGCTGCTCGGGGTGTTCGAGGGTTTGGGTGCGGGTTATATCTCGTCTCAATGGAAGGACGTGTTCGCGTTCTTGCTGCTTGTGGCGGTGTTGATCTCAAAACCTTCGGGTCTACTTGGAGAGAATATCCCTGAAAAAGTCTAACCTTTTCAAAGTCGCCACGGTTTTTCTTCCCCTAGCTCTCATTCCCTTATTTGATCACAACCCTTACCATCTGGACCTTTTCACGACGGTCGGGATTTATGCGCTCTTGGCCATGGGGCTTAACGTGGTCGTGGGTTTCGCCGGGCTTTTGAATCTTGGCTACGCGGCTTTTTTCGCGATAGGGGCGTACACGTACGCGCTCTTGAGCCTTCACTGGCATTGCCCGTTCTGGTTAGGCCTGCCCATCGCGGGGCTGGTCTCCATGTTCTTCGGTTTTTTGATCGGGATGCCGTCGATCCGGGTCCGCGGGGATTATCTGGCCATCACGACACTGGGTTTCGGCGAGATCGTACGCATCGCCTTCAACAATCTCGATGCGTGGACCGGCGGCCCGAACGGGCTTCTGGGCATCGCCAGGCCCAAGCTGTGGGTCCCGTCATTCGAAGGCGGCCTGCACTTCGAGACTTGGAGTTTTTCGGTGAACCCGGCCCCTTATGGGTATCTCGTGCTCGGACTCGTGGCGGGGACGGCTTGTCTTTTACTCCGGTTGAGCGATTCCAAATTCGGCAGAGCGCTGGTGGCTATCCGTGAGGATGAACTGGCCGCCTCGTGCATGGGCATCCCGACGCTCAAAGTGAAATTGTACGCTTTTGGCGTCAGTTCTTTTATCGCGGGGATAGCCGGATGCGTGTTCGCGGCCAAACAAACCATCATCACGCCGGACAGCTTTGATTTCGTTCTGTCGGTGTTGATCCTCGCGATGGTGGTGCTCGGCGGTCTGGGGAATCTCTGGGGCGCGGTGCTCGGAGCGGCGGTTCTCGGGACGTTGCCGGAGCTTCTCAGGGAATTTGCCGATTACCGGATGCTCGTGTTCGGGCTCATCATGATCTTGATGATGATATTCCGTCCTCAGGGGATCCTCGGCGGACAGCTGATCCAACGGGAACTGGACGTGCGGCACAAGGAGTCGGCTGATGGCGCTTCTTGAGGTCAAAGGGGTTTCCAAACATTTTGGCGGCGTATCGGCGTTGAGCCGGGTGAGCTTGTGCGTTGAAGAGCGAGAGATCGTGGGGCTCATAGGCCCGAATGGCGCGGGCAAAACCTCTTTTTTCAACTGTCTCACGGGACTGCTTAAGGTGGATGAGGGAAAAATTTTACTGGGCCGTGACCAGAGGGTCCTGAGTGGCATGTCCAGCGACAGGATATTGGAAGCGGGGATAGCCAGAACTTTTCAGAATTTGAGGATATTCCGGAATATGACCCTTCTGGAGAACGTCGCGATCGGATTTCACGCGCGGACACGATCGGGACTTTGGGACGCCTTTGTCAGAAGCCCGCGGGCGCGAAAGGAAGAAAAGATGATCTTTGACCAGAGCCGGGAACTTCTGAGATTCATGGGGCTTGAGAGCTTTGGGAATGAGATCGCCGCCAATCTTCCCTATGGCCATCAAAAGCGCCTGGAGATCGCCCGGGCGCTCGCCTCGAGCCCGCGGCTTTTGTGCCTCGATGAGCCGGTGGCGGGAATGAACCCGAGCGAAAAAGAAGCGCTCGCCGGGGTCATCCGGAAGATCCGGGAGAAAAATATCGCGGTGCTTCTCATCGAGCATGACATGAAAGTGGTGATGCCGCTTTCGGACCGCCTCGTGGTGCTGGATGAAGGGGAAGTGATCGCCGAAGGGAGACCCCAGGACATTAAAAATAATCCGCGGGTCATTCAGGCGTATCTGGGGGAAGGGTGATGCTGGAATTCAAACACGTCTACACGCGTTACGGAAAAGTCGAGTGTTTGAAAGGGGTCAATTTTCATGTCGAGGAAGGCGAGATGGTCGCTTTGCTCGGGGCCAACGGCGCCGGAAAAACGACGGTGCTTAAGACCATTTCCGGGCTCATCCGCCCCGCCGCGGGAGAGGTCCTTTTCCGCGGGAAGTCCATCGCGTCCCTTGCACCTGAGGCCATCGTGCGCCTGGGTATCTGCCATGTGCCCGAGGGACGTAAGATCTTTCAGCGCCTGAACGTGCTGGAAAATCTGGACCTCGGGGCGTTCGTCAGGAAAGACACGCACGCGGTGAACGAAGACAAGGAAGAGGTTTTGCGGATATTCCCCGCGCTGAAAAAACGGCTCAAACAGCGCGCCGGCACTCTCTCCGGGGGCGAACAACAGATGCTCGCGCTCGGACGGGCGCTGATGTCAAGACCCTCGCTTCTCCTTTTGGACGAGCCGTCCTTGGGGTTAGCGCCGATGCTGGTCTCGGCCATATTTAAAATGATCGAAAGCATTCACCGGCAGGGGAAGACCCTGCTTCTCGTGGAACAGAATGCGCACATGGCTTTGAAGATCGCCAAGCGCGCTTATGTGCTCGAGACGGGCCAGGTAGTGCTTGAGGGACAAGCCGACGAGATCCGCGACAATCCCGCGGTGAACGAAGCTTACTTGGGAGGCGGCTGACCGGTAAAGACCAGTTTTCCGGTCTTGTCCAGGGTGATGTCGAGGCGTTTGTCCCGGAGCGCTTTCTTGTGCGTTTTGCAAAGAAGCACGGGGAACATTTCCTCCAGGACGGGGGCGACATTCGTGACCGTTTCGATCTCGACGGCTGTTGAGGATCCGCAGACGGAACAAACTTTGTCAAGCATACGGGCATTTTAACACAAAGCATAAATTATGATACAATCGGACTATGCCTGCGCGTAAAAAATTGACCCAAGGTGTTTTTTGGCTCTTAGTGATGGGAAACTTTTTTCTTTTTTCTCAGGACACGTGGGCCCGTCCGGTTCGCCGGCCGCTTTTGAACGCGGCGTCCGCCGTGATCGTGGACTCGGATCGCGGAGTCGTTCTCTTCAGCAAAAATCCGACGCTCAGACTTCCCCCGGCCTCGACGACAAAGATGATGACGGCGGTGATCGTGATGGAACGGCTTCCTTTATATAAAAAAGTGGTGGTGAGCCTCCGCGCGACCCAGGTCGCGCCTAGCAAAGCGGGGCTCACCCCGAACGCCGCTTATACGGTGAAGGACCTCCTAGTGGCGCTTTTAGTTTCTTCGTCCAATGACGCGGCGGTGGCTTTGGCTGAGGCCGTGGCGGGGGATGAGGCGCGCTTCGCCGTGCTCATGAATGCCAAGGCAAAAACGCTCGGGATGGAGGACACGCTCTTCGCCAACGCCACGGGTCTCCCGACAAAACCCAAACGGAAGCAGTACTCGACCGCCTATGACCTTACGCGCCTCATGCGCGCCGCGGCCAAGGACCGGCGCATCGATGAGATCCTAGGCATCACCACCACGGTGATCCGGGGAAGCGACGGCCGGGCCATTTTTATCAAAAGCCACAACAAGATGCTCTGGCGCGCCCCGGGCCTGGTCAAAGGGAAAACCGGCTGGACCTTTGCCTCAAAGCATACTTTTGTAGGCACCAATTATTCCGCTGACAAGAGGATCGTGTTCGCCCTTTTAAGCTCGAAAGAGCCCTGGACGGATATACGGCGGCTGGCGATCTTCGGGCTTTTGTTGACGAACCGGAAGTGAGAAAAAGGATCTCCCCTT
>JACPXO010000131.1 GCA_016196505.1 Candidatus Omnitrophota bacterium | reverse complement strand
CCAGGTCCCCCTTGGCCGTTTTCGGGCCGATCAAAACCTTGATGGTTTTGGAACGGTCGTAGGCCGAGATCCCGGTCGTGATCCCCTTTCGGGCGTCGATCGAGACCATCCACGCCGTGCGCATCTCATCCTCGTTGTCCGCCGTCATGAGATCAATGCCCAACTCCGTCAAGCGCCTCGATTCCATCGGCACGCAGATAATGCCACGGCCGTGTTTGGCCATAAAATTAACGTTGGCCGGCGTCGCGAACTGAGCGGCGACGACCAGGTCTCCCTCGTTCTCGCGGTCTTCGTCGTCGATGACCACGATGACCTTTCCTTTTCTCAAGTCCGCCAATACTTCCGGCAGATGGCTGAATTTTGTCATGGCGTTCTCTTTGTTTTAAAAATATTCCTGGATAAAGGAAACCACCCGGGATTTGGCGCTTTTAAGCAACCCCTCTTCCCGCCGCCGACCGGCGGCCTTGCCCTGCAATTCCCAGGCAACTTCCAGCAAACCCACCACAGAGGTAAAACGCGGATCCCCGAGTTTCGGAACGGCCCAGGGCCCGGATACATGGACCGGGAGCGTGGTTCGCGCCGCCAGCAAGTCCGTCCATTCCTTCTGAGAGGCCAGATCTCCGGTGACCAAGATCCGGTCGATGTCTCCGGACGCCGACTTCCACAAAGCCACTTTAGCTGCCAGGGCTTGGGCCGCCTCCGATGCCTCCCGGGGCGTCGGAACCGCCACCAGTTCCCTGAGGCGGTTTTCCGCGAAGAACACGCCGTTCAAAAAATCGGCTCCCAGATCCAAAAGAACCGTGCGCCGCGCCCGGTCGGCCGACGGCAATATCCCGTAAGCCACGGACCAGGCCGACGGCACCGCGACCGCGTCGCTGAAATGAGCGCGACGCATCAGGTCGCTCCAGGCCGCCACGCAAACGGACCGCGCCCGGATAAAATGCATTTGAACCTCAAGTTTTCTTCCGTAAACGCCCAGGGGATCCGCCACGGGATCTTTGTCGTCAATGACGAAGCCCAGTTCCCGCGCGTAAACGGTGTGCCGTTCAAAGTGAGCCGCTAGGCGCGTGGCGGTCTCACAGGCCGCGGCGATATCCGTGGGACCGATCTCTCCCTCTCCTTTGAGAGCCAGGGTCCCCGAACTCCGTATGGACTCCATCTCCGGATCGTCAAAATTAAAATAAAGCGCGCCGATCTCCGAGCCCGCGGCCCGCTCGGCCTTGCGGACGGCTTCGAGGACGGATTCGGCCGCGTCCCCGAGATGCGCGATCTCGCCTTTCACGATGCCGCGGGCCGGCGAGTCGCCGGCGCCGTCGACGCAAAATTCCCCGGCGGGTTTTCTCCGGCCGATGAGCACCCGGACGCTTTCGGAACCGAAATCCAGAACACCGAGCGTTTTTTTGGAATAAATTTTCTTCAGGGAAAAATTCACCGCGGCCCTATGACGACGTCGTCAAAACGGAGATCGATATAGCGGATCTTGGAGCGGTCGAGCCCAATGGTTTTAAGCGTCTGGTCCAAAATTTTCAATCGTTCAATGAAATGGCTGTTTCCGATGCGGATCTCGATATCCGAATCCACCATCAGAGAAATATTTTTCGGGTCCCCGAGTTCGATCTTGGACAGCCAGTGCTTGCGCAAGATGCCGGACCGTTTCACGACCTCCATGAGCCGCAGCGCTTTTTTGGTCGCCGGGTCGCGGAGGGTCACGCCGACCGCCAACCCTTCACGGGGTACGGGGGCTCCTTCTAAGATCGTCAAATTCCTGAACGGCACCGGCGCGGACCCCGGCAAGATCACGAGATCTTTATCCACCTGAACGTACCGCGAAAAGGCGACCTGAGCCACCGGTGTGCGGCGCTTCAGCATCACCTCGATCCGGTTGGGAAGAACGCGGCGCACCAGCACTTCTTTGAATTCGGGGTGCTTGCGCTTGATCACCTGTTGGACGCCGATCAGATCCAAAAGGATCAGGTTCTCCCCCCGCCTCAACTCACAGAACCTGAACGATTCCTCGGCAGACAGCGTACCCACGTTCAAAACCCGGACTTCCGTCAACTGAAACGTCGGGGAATTCACCGCGTAAGCGATGACCCCGCCAAAAAGCAGACCCACCACGGTCAGGGAAAGGATGTACGGCAGTGAGTACACCAAGGAACGTTTGAGTTCTCCGGCCAGTTTCAGAGAAAAGGCCGCGCCGGCGATCCTTTGTTTCGTTTTTGTTTTCACGGGTTTAGCCATATTTTTAAGCCGGACGGACACCCTCGCGGGACACCCTTCTAGGCCTGTAAGATTCTAACACAAAGTGCCGGAAAATCGATGCCCGCCGCCCGGGCGGCTTTGGGAAGAAGGCTTTTTGGCGTGAGGCCCGGAATAGTGTTGACCTCGAGCACGTAGGGCTTGTGATCTTCGCCCAAAATAATATCGACGCGGCTCACCCCGCGGCATCCCAGAACCCGATGGGCTTTGAGAGCGGTTTCCGTCACTTCCAACGCAAGATCCGGCTCGAGGAGAGCCGGGGAAAGATAGCGGGTGCCGGTATCTTTGTATTTGGCCTGATAATCATAAAACTCTCTTTGCGCGACGATCTCCACGATGGGAAGCGGTTTTTCCTCTAGGATCCCCACCGTGAGTTCCCGGCCGCGGATGTAGCTTTCAACGATCACCGTATCCGAATAGTCAAAGGCCTCAAAGACCGCCTTTTCCAAACCGGACTTGTGAGGAACAAGGCTCACCCCGACGCTCGAGCCGGATGAGGCGGGCTTCACGACACAGGGCCAAGAGAGGATGGCTTCCGCGGTCACGCGTCCACCCTTTTTAAAAAATACGTGATCCGGAACCCGGAGCCCCTCCTTTCTGAAAAGCACCTGCGACCGGGCCTTATCAAAAGCCATCTCGCTGACAGCCGCGCTCGAGCCGGTATAAAGGATGCCTGCTCGGTCCAGCAATTTCTGAACGGTGCCGTCCTCGCCAAAAGTTCCGTGAAGCGCCAGAAAAGCCACGCGGATCTTTTCCCGCCTCAAGACATCCAAAAACCCATCCACCGGGTCCAGCATCACCGCCGAAAAACCCAGGGCCTTGAGCGCTTCGGTGACGGCCTGCCCGGAGATAAGCGAGATCTCCCTTTCACACGACGGACCACCCGCCAGTACCGCTATTCTTCCTTTTTTCAGGTTAATCATCGTTCAAGATCCTGACTTCAGTCTCAAGACTCACGCCGAATTTCCGGTGAACGGCCTGTTGGACTTCTTCGATGAGCCGGCAGATATCCCCCGCCGTCGCCCCTCCAAGGTTGATGATAAAATTGGCGTGCTTTTCCGAGACCTGGGCGCGGCCGAGGGTCCTGCCCTTGAGCCCCGTGTCCTCGATCAATTTCCCACTTGAGCATTGAAAACTATCCGGATTTTTGAACATGCACCCGGCGCTCGCGTGTTGCAGGTCTTGAGTCCTTTGCCGGTATTCACGGTACTCATCCAGTTTTTTTTGGACCTCTGGCCGGGTCCGGGGAGGAAAAAGAAAAGAGGCCTCGGTGATCACGGCTCCCTTTAACCCGGACGAACGGTACCTGAACGGGATCTCTTTTTTTCTGAGCACGGCTGTCCTTCCCTCAAAATCAACGATCCTCACCGTATCGACATACGTTTGCATCGATTGTCCGTGGCTGCCCGCGTTCATGGCCAGCGACCCTCCGACGCATCCGGGGATGCCCACGAGGAATTCGAAACCCCCGAAACCGTTCTCGAGCGCGAATTGGATGAGCATCGGATTCGGCACCCCGGCCCCCGCCAAGACCCTTTCTCCCTCAACGCGGAGTCCCTTGAAAGAAGCGCCCGCGAGATGGATCACGGCTCCGTGATACCCCGCGTCGGGCGCCAGGAGGTTGCTTCCGGCCCCAAAAACACAGAACTTCAACGAATTTTTTTTACAGATCGCGAGAACTTTTTTTAGATCCGGCTCGTCGCACGGTTCCACCCAAAATTTCGCGGGACCGCCCACCCGGAGCGTCGTGTGCCTCGAGAGCGGCTCATTCAACAGCACCTTTCCCCGCACCGCAGAAAAAGGGCCGGCCAGACCCCTTTTAAGAGACTGGGCGATCTGATCGGCCACTTGACAGATATCGCCGGCGCCGAGCGCGATGACCAGGTCCCCCGGCCGCATCACCGAGCGCACGTACGCCTCGGCCTTTGAGCGGTCGACGAACGTCACGTCCGGATGCCCGGTCCGGCGAATAACCTCTGAAAGTCTCTCCCCGGAAATACCGGGGAGCGGATTTTCGCTCGCCGCGTAGATGTCGGTCACGATCAACTTGTCCGCCGAAGAAAAACTGGTCCCAAAATCCTCCAGGAGCGCTTGCGTGCGCGTATAACGGTGCGGTTGAAAAAGCGCGACGATCCGTTTGAGCGGCAACGACCTTGCCGCCTCCAAGGTGCGCCGGATCTCCGTCGGGTGATGCGCATAATCGTCCACGATCAAAAAGTCCTTATCCTCGTATTTCACGTCGAAGCGGCGGGCCGTTCCCGTGAAATTCCGCAGCGCACGGCAAATAACGTCGAACGAAATTCCCAGTTTAAGCCCCATCCCGAGCGCCGCCAAGGCGTTCAGCACGTTATGGCTCCCGAGGAGACCAAGTTCGACCGGCCCGAGACGCCGGCACTCGGCCCAGGCCACGAAAGAGATGCCTCTTTTCCCCTCGGGGGATGGCTTTAAATCAGTCGCCGCGTAGCGGTTTTGTCCGGGATCAAAACCGTAAAAAGCGCAGGGGCGTATTTTTTCCCCGGCGATCCGCCTCACCACCGGATCTTCGGAACATCCCAACCACTCCCCATTCTCCGGCAGGCGCCGGATAAACTCGCGATAAGCCGATTCCATATTTTCCACAGTCCGGTAATGGTCCATATGCTCTTTTTCGACGTTGGTGATCACTTCCACTTTTGGCTCGAAGAGCAGGAACGAGGCGTCGCTTTCGTCGGCCTCGATCACGATCTCGGCCCCGCGCCCATGGCAGGCGTTCCCGCCGAAGGCCTCGACGACCCCGCCCACAACGATCGAGGGGTCACGGCCGGCCTCTTTCAAAAGCGCTCCTATCAACGCCGTGGTGGTGGTCTTCCCATGCGTGCCCGTCACCGCGATCGTGAATTTACCGGCGCACATTTCCGACAAGGCCTGGGCGCGGTGTATGACCCGCACCCCCTTTTTAAGCGCTTCAGCGCGTTCGGGATGATCGGTCCCGATAGAGGAAGAATAAACCACGAGGTCAGCCCCGTTAACATGAGAACCTTCGTGGCCGATCACGACTTTTGCTCCTTCGGTTTCCAATTGAGAGAGGAGACCGCTCATTTTGACGTCGGTGCCTTGGACCGCGTCACCCATCGCCAGGTACATGCGCGCGAGACCGCTCATGCCGATCCCGCCGATCCCTATCAAATGCACGGTGCGCTTCTGGTTTTTCAATTTTTCAATGTCTCCACGATAAAGTCGGCGAGCGCCGCTCTTGAGTTGGACGCCGCGCCCGGGGCGGGGCGACGAGCGCCCGGCGCGTCTAGACGTTCAAGCGCTCCGATGAGACGCTCGGACAACGCCTCGGGCGTCAAGGCCCTCTGCTCCAACACCACGACCTCCGGTCTCGAACGCCTGAAAACTTCGGCATTTACGCGCTGGTGACCATTCCCATAAGGATAAGGGATCAAAATGGCCGGAAGACCTTTCGAGGCGATCTCGGCCAAAAAAGTCGCTCCGGACCGGCCGACGGCTAGATCCGCGGCCGCGTACGCCAGGTCCATCCTTTCAAAAAAAGAATACACCCTCGCATCCAAACCCGCTTCCGTAAACGAGACCTTCGCCGACTCGGGGTCCATGCGTCCGCACAAGTGCAGCACCTGAATCTTTTCCCTCAATTTTTCTGGCCATCCCGAAAGGCCTCTCAAAAACAGCGTGTTGATGGACTCCGCGCCCTGGCTGCCTCCCAACACCAGCACGGTCTTTTTTCCCCCGGAGAAATTAAAATAATCCAGCGCTTCCTCGCGGCAGTCCCGCTCGATCGAGGAGCGGATAGGATTCCCCGTGATCCGGAAGTTGTGCCGCCGCGGCCAATAATTCAGGGTTTCCGGATAACTCACCGCTACGCCGTGCGCAAAACGAGCCATCCAGCGGTTCGCCACGCCCGGCACCACGTTCTGCTCATGCACCACGGTCTTTTTACCGAGAACCCGGGCCGCGAAAACCGCCGGGAATGAAAAATACCCCCCGAACCCGACGACGATATCGGGCTTTTCCAGGATCAGCGCCTTCACGGAGGTAAAAATGCCTGAGATCACTTTTAACCAAAAGCGCGGGGTCAAAAAAGAAACCCCTCCCCGGAAAGGCGCGCTGTCCACCGAGATCACTTTTTCCCCGGCTACGATCCTGAAGATCGCATTTTCAATGTCTTTTTTCCCGCACACGTAAACGATCTCAGCGGAAGGATATTTTTTCCTAAACTCCTCGGCGACGCTGAAAGCCGGAAAGATGTGACCTCCCGTTCCTCCGCAAGCCAGCATGACCTTCATCGAAAGATGCCCCTATTCATGTAGTGTCCAAGGCCTCCCTGGAGATATTCAACAAAAACCCGAGGGCCGTGAGATTAGCCAAAAGCGCCGAGCCGCCATAGCTGATAAAAGGAAGCGACAATCCCTTGGTGGGCAGAGCGCCGATACT
>JACPXO010000130.1 GCA_016196505.1 Candidatus Omnitrophota bacterium | reverse complement strand
GTCATTGTCCTCGCGCTTGAGGTAGTTCAATAGCTTACGGCGCTGCGATACAAGCTTCAGAAGCCCACGACGCGAATGGTGGTCCTTGACATGGGACTTGAAATGAAGTCCCAGACCGTTGATCCTTTCGGTGAGAACGGCGATCTGTACGTAAGGAGACCCTGTGTCCTTCTCATGCACCCGGTGTCTTTCAATGGTTTCTTTTTTCTTGACCTTGCTAAGTGACATACCTAACTCTTTCTCCTTCATTTAGTTGTGTGAAGATTTAAGAACGCTTAGTATAACCGCTTAAAATCCCTTTGTAAAGGGAATTTGGAGGGGTTTTCTTTAAAATTTTCATGGCTTCGGCGATATCCCCGCGAATGGCGGAGGCGAGTTTCCTTGGGGCTTGAAAACGCCGGGTTTTGCGCAAGGAATCGACAAAGAGAAGCTCAATATCCTTGCCGTAAATGTCCCCATGAAAATTCAAAAAATGAACTTCGAGCGTCTTTTCAAGGTCCCTGAAGGTAGGCCTGGCGCCGATATGAACGACCCCTTTAAGCACCTTGCCGTTCAAATACCCCCAAGCGGCGTACACCCCTGCCGGCGGCAGGGTTTCATGATGCGGGTTCAAATTCGCCGTCGGAAACCCCAGGGATTTGCCTCGCCCTCTCCCCCGCACCACGGTGCCGTAGACGGACACCGGGCGTCCCAACATGGCCTGGGCTTTCCTGAAGTCGCCGTGCTCGATCGAACGCCGAATCCGGGTGCTCGAAACGACACGGCCTTCTAACTTTAAAGGGTCGACGAGCGTAAGGCCAAAACCACAGGCCCTGGCGCTTGCCTTCAAATAATCCGCGTCTCCAAGCGCTTTTTTCCCAAAACAAAAATCATGGCCCACGACAAGCGCCCGCATCCCTAAACGCCGGATCAGGGTGTCGTGAAGAAACCTTTCCCGCGTGATCTCTGAAAATCCCCGCGTGAAACGGATCACGAGCGCTTCAGACAGCCCCAGCCGCTCGAAAAACTTAAGCCGATGTTCAGGCGAGATGAGGATCGGGCACCCGCTACGGGGCTTAAGCACACGGCAAGGATGCGGGTCGAACGTGATCGCCATGGAGGACGTCCCGCGGCGGCGGGCCTGACTTAAGACCCGATCCAGTATTTTTTGATGACCGCGGTGAACCCCGTCAAAAATACCGATCGCGATGGAGCGGTCTTTTTTCTTGAGCCCCGGGTCACGCAGGCCGTAATAGATCTTCATGGATGAGCTTTTCCTTAATGGCCGGCAGAGCAAGGCGCCGGATATCCGCTTCACTCAACGCCCGGCTCCGGTCAAAAGACCCCACCCGCGTCCTCACCAGCGACGAGAGCGTTGCGCCGCAGCCCAACTTCTGCCCGATGGCGTCGCACAACGCCCTCACATACGTCCCTTTAGAGCAGTGCAACGTAAAGTCGATCTCGGGAGAACGAAAACGGACCAGTTCCAAGGCGTGCACGATGATCTCACGCGGCTCGACGCTCGCCTGGAGGCCCTGGCGGGCCAATTCATAGAGTTTTTTTCCGCCGCGCTTGACCGCGGAATAAGCAGGAGGCCGCTGGGCTTGGACTCCACGCATTTCATTGAACACGCGGCGCACCGCGTCTTCCGGGAAAATGGGCCCAACGGTTAAAAAAAGCCCGCTTAAGGCCCTTCCTTCCATGTCCTGAGTATCGGTCGTGACGCCCAAAGTCAAGGAACCCTGATATTCCTTATCAAGGCCGCCGAGGCCTTGCGCCAGTTTCGTCGCACGGCCCAATAGCATCACCAAGAGTCCCGTGGCCAGAGGGTCCAGCGTCCCTGCATGGCCGATCTTGGATTGCCCGAGCCGGCGCCTTAAAAAATCAACGGCATCGTGGCTGGTCCAAAGAATGGGTTTATCAAATAAGAGAATACCGTTCATAAAAACAATGACCCATGATCAAATTTCAATAACCAGAAGTTTGAAAATTGGGGTTTGGAATTTCCATGGGTTCTTGAAATTTGGCTATTGGTCATTTTTATTTTTTATTTTCCTCAGAATATTGTCTATATTAAAACTATGTTCGATGGACGGGTCGAGTTCGAATTTTATTTCCATCGCGTACTTCATGTTGATGCGCTCGACCGCCATCCTCCGGATCAGCCCTAGGTGCTCGGCAAGCGCCTCTTGAGTGGACTGTTTTTGCTCCTCATTCCCGAGGACACTGTAAAAGATCCGCGCATAACGCAGATCGTCCGTCAGCTCAATGCGCGTCACGGTCAAAAAACCCATCCGAGGGTCGCTGATCTCGCGAAGCAGGATCACGCTGATGATCTTTCTCAATTCTTCAGCCACTTGGCTGGACCGCTGAGACATGGGGTTCTCGTGGTTAGGGTCTTGGGTGAAATTTCTGATGAATGGCTTTGAGCCGGGACCGTTCCACGTGCGTGTAAATTTGAGTGGTGGAAATATCCGAATGCCCCAAGAGCTCCTGCACCACCCTGAGATCCGCCCCGTTCTCCAGAAGGTGCGTGGCGAACGAGTGCCTCAGGATGTGGGGATAGATCTTCTTGCGTACTCCGGCAAGTTTAGCATATTTTTTGACGATTGCCCATACGGCCTGACGTGACATGCGCCGGCCCGGTCTCGTCACGAAAAGCGCGTCTTCCGCGCGGCCCCGGGCCCACACCGCTCTCACCTTCCCCGTGTACCGCTCGATGGATTTAAGCGCCGTGCGCCCGACGGGGACCACTCTCTCCTTCTCGCCTTTGCCGATCACGCGCAGATAACCCAGGTCCTTATTCAAATGAGCGGCTTTGAGAGTGGCTATTTCCGACGCGCGGAGGCCCGTCGCATACGCCAGTTCCAGAAGCGCCTGGTCCCGGACTCCCTGCGGCTTCCGTAGATTGGGCGCCTGGAGTACCCTTTCGACCTCCGCGACGCTCAAGCATTCCGGCAGGTGTTTCCAGAGCTTTGGCGCCTCCAAGGCCTCGGTCACGTCCTCACGGATCTTACCTTCCTGCGTCAAAAAACGGTGCAACATACGCACCGCGACCAGTTCCCTGGATACGGAGCTCGGGGTCAGGCCGCGGTCCCTTTCCTTCAGGAGAAAATCCATGATGTCTTTTCTCGCCACGCGGTCTAGCGACACCACCCCCGTACGGTCCAGACAGCCCAGGTATCGCCGGAGATCTCTTCGGTAGGCCAAGAGCGTATTTTTGGAAAGGCCTTTTTCGACGCTGATATAATCGAGAAAAAGGCCCAGCACTTCCTCGGACGATTTCAGAGCGGCACCTCGTCGGGAATAAGGTCATCCTTGACCTTCTCGTAATAAAAGTCGTTGGAAATCAGACGCTTCATCTTTTCCAACTCCACGCGGAGACTGCTCTCCTGAGACTTGATCACGGTGCGCGACTCGACGCTTTGCTCAAGCCGGCGGACCTCGCTCAAAAGCGTTTCAAGCGCCGCGCGTTTTTCTGGCTTGAGGTACTGAACCAATTCGGAGAGATTACTCACCGTTTCCTGGGCCGAGCGTTCCAACTTTTTCTGATTATGCCCAAGATCGGCCAGCCATTCCTCGTGCCAACTCGCCCAGAGCGAATAATGCGTTTTGTAATAATAATCGTTGGAGAACTTTTTCTGGTAAGGGCCTTCCTGCAAATACACCACGGAAGCGATGCGCTTGGGTTCTTTTTTCTTGCGGATAAATTTCTTTGGGATGGACGCGCATCCCGCCAGGTCCAGCATCATCACTAAGATCAACGCCCACAGGGCATATCGCTTGCGCATAACCCCTCCTTAAGTCAAGAGACGCTTGAAGTCTTCTTCGGTTAAAATTTTGACGCCCAGTTTTTGGGCTTCTTGCCATTTCGACCCCGGATCCGCGCCCGTGATCACGGCTTCGGTTTTTTGGCTGACACTGGACGACACCTTTCCCCCGAGGTCCAGGATGCGGCGCGACGCCTCGTCTCGGGTGAACCCTTTGAGAACCCCCGTCAGCACGTAGGTTTTTCCCGAAAAAGGCGACGCGGCCGCTTTTTTCCGGGGTTCCGTCATGTTTAAGCCCAGCGTTTCAAGCCGCTTGAGAATACGGAGATTGTCCTCATTCGCGAAAAACTCCCGAAGACTCTCGGCCATCACCTCACCCACATCCTCCACGGCCTCGAAATCGTCGTCCGAGGCGCTGAGCAAAGCGGGCATGGATCCGAAATGCCGGCCCAGGGCGCGCGCGGCGTTTTCTCCCACGTGACGGATCCCCAGCCCAAAAAGCAGCCGCGAAAGCTCGCATTTTTTGGACTGTTCTATCCCGGCCAGGAGGTTGACCGCGGATTTGTCACCCATGCGTTCCAGGCCGGCCAGCGCCTCCTTTTTCAAAAGGTAAAGGTCCGGAAAACCCTTCACGAGACCTTTGTCCACGAGTTGAGCGGCCAGGACATCGC
The DNA here is from genome assembly GCA_016196505.1 of Candidatus Omnitrophota bacterium. Taxonomy (GTDB): domain Bacteria; phylum Omnitrophota; class Gorgyraeia; order 2-02-FULL-51-18; family 2-02-FULL-51-18; genus JACPXO01. Next base: position 1,801 of record JACPXO010000130.1, on the reverse strand, counting down.
CCAATCCCTCGATGTCCATCGCTTTTCTGGAAGCAAAGTGAATGAGTTTCGCTTTGAGCTGTGCCGGGCACCCGAGATTCACGCACCGGGTGGCTACCTCTTCTTTTTCACGGACCACCGCCGAACCGCACACCGGGCATTTTTTCGGCAGGGCGAAGGCCTTCTCTTTGCCGGTACGCCGGGACTTGATCACCTCGATCACCTGGGGAATGATCTCCCCGCTTTTTTCGACAAGCACCCAATCCCCGATCTTGAGGCCAAGCCGCTTGACCTCGTCTTCGTTGTGAAGCGTGGCTCGCGACACCGTGGTCCCGGCTAAAAAAACGGGTTCTAAATTCGCCACGGGGGTGAGCACTCCCGTACGGCCGACCTGCACGGAAATACCCAAGAGTTTGGTCTTGGCTTTCTCCGCGGGAAATTTATAGGCGATCACCCAGCGCGGGCTTTTATGGGTGGTCCCCAAAAACTGCTGGGCCTCCAGGTCATTGACCTTGATCACGAGCCCGTCAATGGCGTACTCCAAAGAATCCTTCTTGGCCTCCCAGAGTTCGCAGAGCCGGTAAACCGCCTGCAGATCCAGGCAAAGCTCATGGTGCGCCAAAAGCTCGGCCTGGGTCTTCACAAACCCGGGGTCCATGCGCCCGACGCCATGCGCGAAGAACGAAAGGCCGCGTTTGGCGGTGAGCGCCGGATCCAGAAGCTTGAGAGACCCCGCCGCGGCGTTCCGGGGATTCACAAAAAGTTCTTCCCCTAAACGCCCCTTTTCGGCGTTCAACGCCAAAAAATTTTTCTTGGGCAGGAACACTTCGCCGCGTACCTCGATCTCGCCGGGAACCCGGCTTCCTCCCAGGGTTCGCGGGATGCCTGCGAGCGTTCTGATATTTTCGGTGACCTCGTCGCCCCATTGGCCGTCGCCGCGCGTCGCCGCCCGGCGAAGCTTTCCTTTTTCATAAATGAGCGAAAGGGAAACGCCGTCTATTTTCAGCTCCACCACATATTCCAAACGCTTCCCCTTGAGATTTTTCCGGGTGCGCTCGTCAAATTCAGCGATCTCTTCTTTAGAATAGGTGTTGTCTATGCTGAGCATCGGGACTAGATGCCTGACGGACTTGAATTCCTTTTGGGGACGCTCGCCCACGCGCTGCGTGGGCGAGGTCGCGGACGCGAACTCGGGATGCTCGCTTTCAAGACGGGCGAGTTCCTTGACCAACCGGTCAAATTCCGCGTCCGAGATCTCCGGCCGGTTGGCTTCGTAATAGAGCCGGTTATGGCGCTCGATCCGGCGGCGAAGTTCGGTGATCCGGGCTTTGAGGGATAACATCAGAGGCAAAACTCTATCGAAAAATCCCCGAACTCATGGGTGGGCGTTTCCCACTCACAGACGCGTTTCTTGATATGCGGCCCCAAGGGGCTTTCGGCGATCTTTTTTAAAAAAAGCTCGAGGGTCTCGCGAGGGCCTTCGCACACGATCTCCACGCGCCCGTCGGCGATGTTCTTGACCCACCCGACCAGGCCCAGCTCCAGGGCCAGCCGCTCCGCCGTGTAGCGAAAGCCGATCCCCTGCACATGCCCGTTGTAAAACACATGCGCGCGGGCCAAGTTCTCGACGCTATTTTTTTTCTTCATAAAAGCATTATATTACAACCTGCCAATTTCCGTAAGTTCTGAGAACCCATTCGCCCCCTCCTACCACGAACAACTTAGAAACATATCTCTCTGCCCGCATTCTCGGGGTCCTGTCCTTCGGCGGGCGCCTTCGTCCTCGTCGTAACTTCGTTCGACTGCGGGCGAAGGCATCCCG
>JACPXO010000168.1 GCA_016196505.1 Candidatus Omnitrophota bacterium | reverse complement strand
GTGGACTTGTCCATGTCGGACCCGAACTGCATGAACGCGGCCAGTTCCCGGTACTGCGCGAGCTCCAGGCGCAGTTTGCCGGCGACTTTTTTCATCGCTTTTGTTTGCGCGTTTCCGCCGACGCGCGACACGGAGAGCCCCACGTTGATCGCGGGACGAATGCCCTGATAAAAAAGGTCCGCCTCGAGATAAATCTGGCCGTCCGTGATCGAGATGACGTTGGTCGGAATGTACCCCGACACGTCGCCCGCCTGCGTTTCAATGATCGGCAGCGCCGTGAGCGACCCGCCTTTCAGATCATCGCGGAGCTTGGCGGCGCGTTCGAGAAGCCGTGAGTGAAGATAAAAAACATCTCCGGGAAACGCCTCTCTCCCCGGCGGGCGGCGCAAGAGAAGCGAAAGTTCACGATACGCCGCCGCGTGTTTTGAAAGATCGTCGTAGATCACGAGGGCATGCATGCCGTTATAAAGGTAATACTCGCCGATGGCGCAACCCGCGTAAGGGCTCAAATACTGAAGGGTCGCGGCCACATCCGCCGGGGCGTTCACGACGGTGGTGTAGCTCATGGCGTCGTTCTCCTCGAGCGTCTTCACCACCGAGAGAACACTGGAGGATTTTTGGCCTATCGCGACGTAGATGCAGTGGACGTTGTTGCCCTTCTGGTTCAGGATCGTGTCGACCACGACAGCCGTCTTGCCGGTCTGCCGGTCGCCGATGATGAGTTCCCGTTGGCCACGCCCGATCGGGATCATCCCATCAACGGCCTTGAGCCCGGTTTGAAGCGGTTCTTTCACGGACTGTCTTGCCAGCACCCCAGGCGCTTTAAATTCAATGGGCCTGGTTTCATTCGAAACAACCGGCCCTTTGTTGTCCAAAGGGCGGCCAAGCGCGTCCACCACGCGCCCCAAAAGACCTTTGCCGACGGGGATGCTCGCGATCTTTCCGGTGCGTTTGACAATGTCGCCCTCTTTGATCCCTTCGCCGCTGCCGCAGAGCACGACCCCGACGTTGGATTCCTCTAAATTGAGAGCTATTCCCAGCTCCCCTCCGGGAAACTCCAAAAGTTCCCCGGCCATGCAATCGTCGAGCCCATACACGCGCGCGATGCCGTCCCCAAGGGACAAGATGACGCCGGTGGACTCAAGCTTCACGCCGGCTTCGTAATCTTTGATCTCCTGCCTTAGAATACTGGTGATCTCTTCGGGCCTTAACGCCATAAAATCTCCTGAAATTGAACCACGTTTTAGATAACGTTGACCGTTTGCAATTCCGCTTTGAGACGATCAATCTGGTGCCTGACCGACCCATCCAAAATTTTATAACCGATCTTCACCCTGACGCCGCCGAGAAGCGACGGGTCAACCTCTTTTTTCACGGCCACCTTGTAGCCGGCGATGCGCTCAAGCCGCGAGGTGATCACCTTCTCGGCGTCGGCTGAGAGAGGCGTGGCCGACCGGATCTCCGCTTCGCCCATGCCGTGATGCGCGTCCACGATCTTTTGGTACCACTCGACGATCTCGTGAATCAGATTGAAACGATTCTTCTCAAAAAGCACCGAGAGAAAGTTGAGCAGGGTTCCGTACGTCTGGTTGTGTTCTTTTTGGTAAAATTTCTCAAGGGCTTTGATCTTCTGGTCGTTTTTGTAAAAAGGGTTCGACAAAAAGCGTTCGATGTCCTTGGACTTTTTTAGCGCCTGTGACAGGACTTTAAGCTCTTCCTTAAGCTCGAGATCCTGATGCGTGACCTTCGCGATGTCAAAAAGTGCCTCGGCGTAACGGCGCGCCGCCAAAAGATCTTTCACCGCACGTTCTCCAGGTCTTTGATGAATTGATTGACCAGACGTTCATGCTCTCGGGCGTCGAGTTTTTCTCTCAGCACCTTTTCGGTGATGAGCGTCGAAAGATCCACCAGTTCATTGCGCATTTCAAGACGCGCCTTTTGGATGTCCTGCTGGATCTCGGCCTTCGCGCGCTCGAGAAGTTTCTCGGCGTCGCCCCTGGCCTTGTCCTGGATGTCCTGGGCGAGCGTCAAACCGGCCTCGGAGGCCTCCTGGATCTTGGCCCTGGCCTCTTCATCGATGTGTTGAAGCCGGCGGCGGTAGTCTTTTGCCAGCGTTTCGAGGTCCGCTTTTTGTTTTTCGATCGCCTGAAATTCGTCCCGGATCTTCCCACGGCGGGCGTCGATGGCCCCCATGAGTTTTCCCCAGGCCAATTTCTTTAAAAGAAAAAAGACCGCCAGGAAACCCAGGACCTGGACTATGATCTCGCTTAAGATCTGACGATTGTCCATCGAGGGTGTTTTAAGCGATCTTTCCCGAAAGCACGAATACGACGATGAGCGTGTAGATCGTGAGCGCCTCGATGAGCGCGCAGCCGGCCATCATGTTGACCAGCACTTTTCCGGACGCTTCCGGTTGGCGCGCCGTCGCCTCCATGGCACTGGCCACTGCCTTGCCAAGGCCGAGCGCCGATCCAAAAGCGGCGATACCCAGAGACAAGGGCAAAAATATCGATAATGCGGTTTGGTAATTCATGGGTTGACGAACCTCCTTCGGTTAAGAATGAGCCGCGTGGGCCACGGGATGCTCGTGAGGCAGCATCATCGCGATGTACACGGTGCTCAACAACGTGAACACAAACGCCTGGATGGTCCCTGTGACCATCGCTAAAAGAAGAAACGGAAACTGAAGCGGCACGGCGGCGGGCACCGGTAGAAAAGCGCACACGCCGATCCCCAGTCCCATGAAAACGGCCAATAAAACGTCCTCCCCCCAGATATTTCCATACAACCGGAACGCCAGACTCAGCGGTTTGGCGAACTCCCCGATGAGATGGATCACGAACATGAGCGGCAAAAGAATGAACCCGAAAATATCGCGCGGGTTCCCGGCCATGTGATCAAGGTAGCCGAGTATCCCCTGCCGCCTGATCCCTATGGACTGAACGTAAAGAAAAACTAAAATGGCCAAAGCCGCCGTGGTGGTCGGGATGGGGACCGTGATGCCGCCCAAGGTCAGGATCATGGAGTTGGCGGTGGGCGCCTTCATGAGCGGTACGAGGCCGATGAGATTCATCGTCCAGATATAAAGAAAGAGTGTCCCCAAAAACGGCGTGTATTTCTTGCCCTCGGGCCCAAGGATCCCGCAGACGAAACCCTGGAGCCCCTCAAGGATCGACTCGCAGCAGGACTGGAACCTTCCCGGGACAAGCGCCGGCCGCCGTGACGCGAAAAAGAAAACAAGTCCGATCACGGCGATGACGATAAACCCGAAAATGACATTTTCAAAACGGTCCAAGAGATCCGAAAAAAAAGTCCCGTGGAAAAGCTCGCTGAAAAGACGGACAAAATTGAGGATATGAAGCGACGCGCCTTTGGCCCCTTCGTGCGCCGGCTCGGACGCCAGGGCTTGAGTGACTCCCGAGAATGACAACGCCGAAAATAAGAAAAAAACTCGGGTCCCCACCCCCAAACGCGCTTCGGCCTTCCGATTTTTCAGCCACACGTAGAGAAACCCGGGAATGAAAAGCGACAACCCCGCCACAACGCTCAACACCGGGAAAAACCGTGACTTTAAAATAAAAAATCCCGCCAGGTACAGCACGGGAAACTTGAAGGTCAAGATCCAAAAAATATTTTTTTTGGGTTTTTCCTGGGAATTCAGCCCCATCTCAATCAAATGGTTCAGGAAATAGACGCTTAAAAAAGCCCAGCAAAAACCGGCGAAGAGGCCGCCCGCCCAGGCCCATTGGCGCAAGAAGAGCGCTAGGATTACGGCGGCTCCGCAAAAAATAAGCGTATTTTTCAAGACACTTTTTAAAAACGGCTGATTCATCAATCATCCGGTCGATCAGGGCCTGAATCCCCGGAGATCTGCCGCAAAAGCCGCATAACCTCGCGGGCGGATGCGACGAAACCCAGCGCCCCGAAAATTATTGTAAACCATGGATAAACATGGGCCTTACGATCAATCCAACCACCTAGAAATACGCCGATGGCCGGACCTACGAGGAGTATAATGGGAACTGTAGTAAGAACCCCTAACTGCTTGACTTGCAAGTAGAAAGGGCTCTTTTTACCAGTCATAATACCCTTAATTTGCGCACATTCTAACAGGGGGTCATGGCTTTGTCAATCGAAGGGAACTACTCTTTTTTCGTGCGGCTGCCTGGTTTGACGAGCGCTGTGTTTCCCTCGCGGCACAAAGGACATTCCTGGGAGGCGTACGTTTGGATATCCACCTTTAGAAGCGAAAAAAACCCTCCGGGGAACGCCGGGGTTTGACCGCTTCTGTCGACAAGCGAGGCCACCCCGACCGGTTTGGCGCCGCTCTGGCGCACAAGCTCGATCACTTCCCCCGTTGATCTTCCCGTCGTGACCACGTCCTCGACCACCAGCACCCTCTCGTTCTTATGGAGTGAAAATCCGCGGCGAAGGGTCAGAATTTCGTCAACGCCTGCCTTGCCGGCAGGCAGGCGTTCGGCGAAGACCGACCGTACCTTTAGCGCGCGGCCTATTTCATAGGACACGACGATACCGCCGAGGGCAGGACCGATCACGACCTGGGGTTTAAGCCGCCCGCACTTTTTCGCGAGTAGGCGGCACAGCTTCTCGGCGATCCAGGGTTTTTGCAGGACAAGGGCGCACTGCATGTAATGAGGGCTATGCAGGCCGCTCGAAAGCAGAAAATGCCCGGAAAGAAACGCCTTTTCTTTTTTGAAAAGCTTTAAGACGTCTTTCTCGGTCATAACAACGGTCAGCCCTGCGAAGCGGACTGCGGAGAGACGAACTTCTTCTGAAAATGACCTGAGTGCGATGGACCCGAATGGCTTGAATGCCCGTAATGCCCGCGTCCGGAACCCTGTTGGGGACGTCCGAACCCGCCGCGGTTGGGCTGTCCATGCCCATAAGCCGAACGGGGCCTCGAATAATTCCCCTGATTGTAACCGGAGCCGCTGAACGGCCTCTGTTGACGGGACTGGTTCAAGAGCATGTCCACTTTTTTCTCCAGGAACACCAGGTGTTCGGAGATCTTTTTAAGCTGGCCGGAAACGGAGTTGTCCTGGTCTATCACCAGTCCCGCCGTCCTGCCCTCATGTTTCTCTTTCTTAAATAAACCCACTTCATCCTCCTTGTGATTACGACTTGACGCCCATTTCATCGACGATGCGTTCGGCGGCGATCCGGGGCTTGGCATGCTCCGTGATCGGCCTTCCCACCACGATGAAATCGGCGCCTCTTTGAATGGCTTCTCTCGGCGTGATCACGCGCCGCTGGTCGCCATGCGCTGCCCATATCGGCCGGACTCCGGGGGTCACGATCAAAAAATCACTCCCGGCGGCCTTGCGGATGAGTTCAATTTCCTGACCTGATGCCACGACACCGTCCAACCCGCAATTCTTTGCTAACACGGAAAGGTCCTGCACTTGCTGTTTTAGTTTTTTCTTGACCCCGACATCCTTGAGATCGGATTCGGTCATGCTGGTCAACACGGTGACCCCCAGAAGCCGCGGAGGGGTTATCTTCATTTTTTCAGCCGTCTGATGGATCGACTGCACCGCCTTAAACAGCATGGGTTTCCCACCGCTCACATGCACGTTGACCATAAAAACCTTGAGTCGCGCCGCGGCTTCACAGGCGGCGCCCACCGTATTCGGGATGTCGTGAAATTTAAGATCCAAAAAAACTTCCCCGTGATGCGCGTGGATCATCTGAATGGCCC
>JACPXO010000135.1 GCA_016196505.1 Candidatus Omnitrophota bacterium | reverse complement strand
TCTGAAACGGGAAAGTGTTTCGACCATGTACACCGGGATCCGCACGGTCTTGCCCTGATCGGCCAGGGCGCGGGTGACATGCTGTTTGATCCACCAGGCGGCGTACGTGGAGAAGCGGTACCCTAGGTGCGGATTGTATTTGCTCACGGCCTTCATGAGCCCGAGGTTCCCTTCTTCGATGAGGTCCAGAAGCGGCACCCCGAAACGCGAGTATTGTTTGGCAATGTTGATGACCAGACGCAGGTTGGAGCGGATCATGAGGCGCCGGGCGTGCGCGTCCCCGCGCTTCACGCGGCGGGCGGTCTTGATCTCTTCCTGAGGCGTTAGAAGAGGGATATCTCGGATATCCTTGATGTAAAGTTTTAGGGGGTCCATATTTTAGCGTAGAGCGTTTAGCGGATAGGAAATTATAAGCTCCACGCTATCCGCTATTTATTCTTCTCCTTCAAAACCGCCTGGGCCGCCGCCAGGCGCGCGATAGGCACGCGAAAAGGCGAACAGCTCACGTAGTTGAGTTTCGTTTGGTGACAAAAATGTATCGAGGCCGGGTCGCCGCCGTGTTCACCGCAGATCCCGACTTTAAGCTCGGGCTTCACCGACCGGCCTTTGACCACCGCCTGGTCGATCAACCGGCCGACACCCTCCTGGTCCAATGACACGAAAGGATCCACTTTCAAAATACCCCGCTGGAGGTAGTGAGCAAGGAACTTTCCGATATCATCTCTCGAGAAACCGAAGGACATCTGCGTGAGATCGTTGGTGCCGAAGCTGAAGAACTCGGCTTCTTTGGCGATCGCGTCGGCGATGAGCGCGGCGCGCGGGATCTCGATCATGGTGCCCACCAAATAATCGATCTTTGTTTTATGTTTCTTCATCACCTCATCGGCCACCTGAATGATCTCGGATTTGGTAAATGTGAGTTCCCCGAGTATTCCAACGAGGGGTATCATCACCTCAGGCACCACCCGCAGGCCTTCTTTGGCCAGCTCGCAGGCCGCGGAGAAAATGGCGTGGGCCTGCATGCGGTAGATCTCGGGATACGTCACGGCCAGACGGCAACCGCGGTGCCCGAGCATGGGATTGACCTCATGAAGCGATTGGACTTTTTTATCAAGATCCCTTACCGAAATCTTGAGGTCTTGGGCGACTTTTTTCATTTCCTTTTCGCCTTTGGGTAAAAATTCGTGCAAGGGCGGGTCAAGGAGACGGATAGTCACGGGAAGCCCGGCCATGACTTTAAAGATCCCTTTGAAGTCCCCTTTTTGAAGCGGCTCCAGTTTCTTTAAGGCCTTCACACGCTCTGCCTCGTTATCCGCCAAGATCATTTCGCGCACTGCGCGCAGCCGGTTCTCGCCGAAAAACATGTGCTCCGTACGGCAGAGCCCTATTCCCTCGGCTCCGAAATCCCTGGCGACCTTCGAATCTTCTGGAGTGTCCGCGTTGGTCCGGACCTTGAGCGTCCGGATAGAATCGGCCCAGGTCATAAAATGCCTGAAATCCTCCCCCAGGTCCGGTTTCATGAGTTTGGCCGCGCCCAAGATCACCTCGCCGGTGCTTCCGTTCAAAGTAAGGATGTCCCCCTCGCGGACCTTGACCGTCTGCCCCGAGGACGTCACCGTGAAGTATTTTCCTTTTTGGTCAATGCGGACAGAGCCGCAACCGACCACGCAGCACTTGCCCATACCCCGGGCCACCACGGCCGCGTGACTGGTCATGCCGCCGGTCGCCGTTAAAATGCCCTCCGCGATCGCCATCCCTCCCACATCTTCGGGGGATGTTTCCATGCGGACTAGCACCACCTTCCGGTTCTTCTCCTCACACCACTCCACGGCTTCTTCGGCGCTGAAAACTACCTGCCCCACGGCCGCGCCCGGGGATGCCGGCAGGCCCTTGGCGATCACACGGTACTTGCCCTTCGTGTCCACGGTAGGATGCAACAGTTGATCCAACTGCTCAGGCGCCACGCGCAAAAGCGCCTCATGTTTGGTGATCATCTCTTCTTTGACCATGTCGCAGGCGATCTTGACGGCGGCGGCGGCGGAACGCTTGCCGTTGCGCGTCTGCAGAAGGTAAAGACAGCCGTCCTCGATCGTGAACTCCAGATCCTGCATATCACGGAAATGCCGCTCGAGTTTCTGGTAGATAGCTTCGAGCTGAGCGTAGGCCTTTGGCATCGTACGTTTGAGCTCACTGATCGCCAGCGGCGTGCGGATCCCGGCCACCACATCCTCGCCTTGCGCGTTCATGAGGTACTCTCCGAAAAATTTCTTTTCACCGGTCCCCGGATCTCGGGTGAACGCCACCCCGGTGCCGCTGGTCTCCCCCATATGGCCGAAGACCATGGCCTGCACGTTCACACCGGTCCCGAGGTCATGAGGGATCTTGCTCAAATTACGGTAGGTGATCGCCCGCGCGTTGTTCCACGAATCAAAAACCGCATTGCAGGCGAGTCTGAGCTGCGTTTCGGCTTCCTGAGGGAAATTCTTTTGAGTGGATCTTTTAACGTACCCTTTATAGTCCTGAACAAGCTCTTTAAGGGCTCGCGCGTTCAGTTGAGTGTCCAGCGAGACCTTGTATTTTTTCTTTTTGGCGGCCAAAAGGTGCTCAAAGTCATGGGGGTCCATGCCAAGGACCACGTTGCCGA
>JACPXO010000134.1 GCA_016196505.1 Candidatus Omnitrophota bacterium | reverse complement strand
TCATCACGCCTCCGAATAAATACAAGAGCGTGGACCCCCACATTTTAGTCGTGGCGAATCTTTTGAAGGTGGACGGGATCTACAAAGCGGGCGGCGCTCAGGCGATCGCCGCTTTGGCGGTGGGAACGAAGACCATCCCGCGCGTGGATAAGATCATCGGTCCCGGCAACGCCTACGTCGCCGAAGCCAAACGGCAGGTATTCGGCTACTGTGATATCGACATGGTCGCGGGCCCCACCGAGGTGGTGATACTGGCCAACGACCACTCGGACCCCGACTTCGTGGCCGCGGATCTTTTGGCCCAGAGCGAGCATCACATGGGGACGGCCATTTTAGTGACGCCTTCGAAGCGTTTGGCGAAATTGATGAAGAAGGTCCCGGCGCACGGTTACATCTTGGTGGTCAAAAATTTACATCAGGCGGTCGACGTGGTCAACCAGATAGCGCCGGAACACCTGCAGATCATGGTCAAGACACCCCAGCGGGTCTTGAAGGATATCAAGCACGCCGGCGCCATTTTTATCGGCGGTTACACGCCGACGGTCGTCGGCGACTACATCGCGGGTCCGAGCCACGTGCTTCCGACCAACGGCACCGCCCGGTTTTTTTCGGGGATCGGCGTCTCGGACTTCATGAAGTGTTCGCACGTGATCTCTTACAACAAAAAAGCCCTTGAAAAATTCAGGGCTCCGATGGAACAGATCGCCAATCTCGAGGGGCTTGTCAAACACGTGGAATCCGTCAAGATCCGATTCGAGAAGAAGTAGAAAGGGAAACTGGATGAAAAAACGCACGGCTAGGATCAAGCGCAAGACCAAGGAAACCGCGATCGCGGCGAGAGTGAATCTTGAGGGGACCGGAAAAGCCAAGGTGAAAACCGGCATCCGCTTTCTTGACCACATGCTCGAAAGTTTGGCTAAGCACGGTCTTTTCGACATTGAGGTCAAGGCCATCGGCGACCTCGAAGTGGATACGCATCACACGAACGAGGACGTCGCGATAGCGCTCGGAGAGGCCTTTAGGCGCGCGTTGGGCGACAAGAAGGGGATACGCCGTTTTGCCGATTTCAGAGCGCCGCTCGATGAGGCCTTGTCCGGGGTACGCGTGAGTTTGGACCTGAGCGGCCGGGGATCTTTTCATATGCACACCCACCCCGGCACCCGATGGATCGGGCACCCGGCGCTCCGGGCCAGGCAAAACACGATGAATTATACCCTGGCGGACATGAAACATTTTTTGGAATCCTTTTCGAGCCATATGGGCGTGACCCTGCACGTGGATTTTATTTCGGGGGACCAGCCGCATCACGTGATCGAGGCCACCTTCAAGTCCTTGGCGAAGGCCTTGGACTGGGCGACGGCCAGGGATGAGCGTGTGAAAAAGATCCCGTCGACCAAAGGAAAACTATAGGAGCCGTTTGTGGCTATCGCGATCATCGATTATGGGATGGGAAATCTCCGGAGCGTTCAAAAGGCCTTTGAAAAGAACGGGGCTTACCCTCGCGTCACTTCTTCGGCCACCGAGATCGCTAAGGCCGAGAAGATCGTGTTGCCCGGCGTCGGCGCTTTTACCGCGGCGGTGATGGAGCTGGAAAAAAGAAAGCTTATGGGCGTCGTCCGGAAAAGGATCGACGCCGGCGTGCCGTACCTCGGCTTGTGCCTCGGGTTGCAACTGCTATTCTCCGAGAGCGAGGAAAGCGAGGGGAAGAAAAAAGCTCAAGGGTTAGGTCTCATCCCCGGCCGAGTCAAGCGCTTCCGGGGCCGTATGAAGATCCCCCACATGGGATGGAACAACGTGCGTTCGATGAAAAAGAACTGCCCTTTGTTCAAAGGACTTTCCGAACGCGACTATTTTTACTTCGTTCATTCTTATTACGGATCGCCGGTGGACGCTTCCTGGAGGGCAGGGGAGACGCGTTATGGCATTGATTTCTGCTCGGCGGTTTGGAAAGACAACGTGTTCGCCACTCAATTCCACCCGGAAAAAAGTCAGGCGGCCGGGCTCAAACTGATCCAAAACTTCATTCATTGGACATGCTAGCCATCCCCGCCATTGACCTTAAAGACGGCAAGGTGGTGCGCCTTCTTCAGGGGAATTTTAAAGAGGAAAAGATCTATCCCGACAGGCCAGAAGAGATCGCCGCGCGCTACGCGTCTGAAGGTGCCCGGCGGCTCCATATCGTGGACTTGGACGGAGCATTGAACGGCGAACCCAAGAATCTTGGGCCCATCCAGGAGATCTTAAAAGCGGTGCGGATCCCCGTTCAAGTGGGAGGGGGCATCCGGGACCTGAAAACCATCGAGCGTTATCTCGCGCTCGGGATCCGATGGGTGATCTTGGGTACCCAGGCGTGTCTCGATCGAGGGTTCGCGAAAGAAGCGCTGTCCGAATTTAAAACCAAGGTGATCTTGGCGGTGGACGCCCGTGACGGTTTCGTCGCTACGGACGGTTGGACCAAGGTGACCCAGATCGCCGCGGTGGATTTTGCCAGAGAAAGCGAAGAGATAGGCGCCGAGACCATCATCTACACCGATATCTCGACCGATGGGACGCTCAAAGGTCCGAATATCCCAGCCATCCGCGCCATGGCCCAGGCGCTTAAGATCGGGCTCATCGCGTCGGGCGGGGTCTCAAAAGCGGCGGATCTTGAAGCGATCCTAGGTTTGGGGTTGAAAAATATTTCCGGCGTGATCATCGGAAAAGCTCTTTATGAAGGCCGTTTAACTTTGAAGGAAGCGATCCGCGCATGCTCGTCAAAAGGATAATTCCCTGTCTGGATGTCAAAGAAGGCCGAGTCGTCAAAGGCACGAAGTTTTTGGGTTTGAGGGACGCCGGCGACCCGGTCGAGTGCGCGTGTTTTTATGACAAAGCGGGAGCGGATGAGCTCGTGTTTTTGGACATCACCGCCTCCCATGAAAAGCGCGGGATCCTGCTCGACGTTGTGCGGCGCACGGCCGAGCAGGTGTTCATGCCGCTCACCGTCGGCGGCGGCGTGCGGGATCTCGAAGATATCCGCGAGC
>JACPXO010000136.1 GCA_016196505.1 Candidatus Omnitrophota bacterium | reverse complement strand
GGAGCGCGGGGAACTTGGCCGGAAGATCGATTTTATCGCCCAGGAGATGACGCGCTAGTCCAACACCCTGGGCGCCAAGTCCACGGACGCCGCGATCGCGGATGCCGTGATCGCGATGAAAGCGCGATCGAAAAGATAAGGGAGCAAGCACAGAATGTTGAGTAAGAAAAAAGGGCGGCTCTTTGTGATCTCAGCTTCGTCAGGGACAGGGAAGACGACGCTCGCGCGCGAGCTTTTGAAAGAGGACAAAAATCTCGTCCAGTCGGTGTCGTGCACCACGCGCCCGCCGAGGCCCGGCGAGGTGAACGGGCGGGATTATTTTTTTATCACGAAGAGCGAGTTTTTGAGGCGGAAAAAGTCCGGAGGATTTCTCGAATGGGCCAATGTTTTCGGGAAGTTTTACGGCACGCCGAAAAAAGAGGTCGAACGGCACGTCCGGGGCGGCCGCGATGTTTTGCTTCTCATTGATGTGCAGGGGGCCAAGCAGGTGAAACACACCGAGCCGAAGGCCGTTTTTATTTTCCTGGCCCCGCCGTCGAAAGAAGAGCTCAAACGCCGCCTAGAAAAACGGGGGACGGACTCGAAAAACGAGATCTTGAAGCGTTACCGGGTCGCGACCCGGGAATTGAAGGCACTGAACGACTTGAAACTTTGCGATTACCGCATCGTGAACCGCGATCTTCGAAAAGCGCACGCGATCTTGAGGGCGATCATCCATGCCGAGCGGCTCTAGAAGCCGTCTCGTCTCTTGAGGAGAGTTTCGGGATGACTTCTAAACAAATTCTTTTGGGCGTTAGCGGGTCCATCGCGGCTTACCGCGCGTGCGACCTTATCACGGCGCTGCGCGACGCCGGATTTTCGGTCACGGTCGCGATGACCAAGGACGCGCATCACTTCATCACGGCGCTGACGCTACAGAGCTTTTCTGGGAATGAAGTGATAGAGGATTTTTTCGCGCTGCCGGGCCGTGTAAAGCCCGTGCATATAGAGCTGGCCAAGCGCTCGGACCTCATCCTTATCGCGCCCGCTTCGGCGGATATCCTCGCCAAGCTCGCGCACGGCTTCGCCGATGACGTTTTGAGCTGCACGGCGCTCGCAAGTGACGCGCCCCTCGTGATCGCGCCCGCCATGAACGAAAAAATGTACGAGAACAAGTTCACCCAGGAAAATATCGGGCGTCTTAAAGCCCACGGCGCTCACCTCGTTGCCCCGATCCATGGTCACCTGGTCTGCAGTGACCAGGGCATGGGGCACTTGGCTGAGAACGCGGCGATCGTCGCGGCCGTGAAAAAGGCCTTACTTACACAAAGGTCAGTAAGTGCCAAAAAGAATTAAGTTTTTGTTGGTCTCGGGGCCCACGCGCGAGCCGCTGGACCCCGTGCGCTATCTGACGAATCACTCTACCGGCGTGATGGGACAGCGGCTCTTCGAGGCCTTGAGACGCCGCGGGCATGCGGTCGATTGGGTGCGTTGCCCCGAGGAAGCCGGGACCGCTCTTGAGCTTTTGGGTGTGCTTCGGCGGAAGATCCGCGGGTGTGACGCGCTCATCATGGCGGCGGCCGTTTGTGACGCGCGCCCGGCGCGGTTTTCGAAGGATAAGATAAAAAAAAGGGCGCTTGGCGTCATTCGTCTTGTGAAAAATCCGGACATTTTGGCGGCGCTCGCGAAGAAAAAAAAGCGCTCGCAATTTTTCGTGGGGTTTGCGCTGGAGTCGAAAGGGTTGCTCAAGCACGCCCGGGATAAAATGGACGCCAAGCGTTTGGACCTCGTGATCGCCCAACCCGTGACGGTTAAAAAAACGCCGTTCGGTGGCGGAAATCTCGAAGCTTACGTGATCCGCCGGAGCGGCGGGCACAAACACTTTGCCTCGGTGAGCAAGAAAGCGTTGGCTGGATTTGTGGTCCGTGAAACCGAGAAGCTTTTGGCGCGATGGCCGAGCAGTTAGGCAGCGGTCTGCAAAACCGCGTAGACCGGTGCAACTCCGGTTCGCGCCTTAAATGAGCGCGCGACTTACGGCGCCGCGAGGCGTCGTCAAGTCGTCCGCGCGCCCGCCACAAATCGTGTCGGGTCCGTCCACACAGCGCTCAGATTTGTGGACGGGTCCGCCGCACTGTGTGGCGGAAATTTATCCTAAAGGAGCCGCCCAAGCGGCGACGGAGTGCTTCCTTGAAGTAATTTTGCGTGGCAGTGTTCGACGGGTCCTGTCCTTCGGCGGAGCGCTTCGTCCTCGTCGTAACTTCGTTCGACTGCGGGCGAAGCATCTCCGCCTCGGCCACCCGTCGAACTGGGCATGGAAAAATTTTCACGAAGCCTGGTGGCGAAAAGGATTTAAGCCGAGGTGGCGGAACAGCAGACGCTGGGGCCTTAAAAGCCCCTGGCCTTCGGGCCGTGTGGGTGCAACTCCCACCCTCGGCATTCCAAAAATTTAGGAATTAATGAGCGGTTAGCACTCCGTCCCGCTAAAGCGGGCGGAGGTTAGATATCCAGGGCAATTAGCTCAGTTGGTTAGAGCGTCTCCTTGACATGGAGAAGGTCAGAGGTTCGAGTCCTCTATTGCCCACCATAATTTGGTTCTTTTGAAACGTATGAATAGTGGGCTCCAGAGGACTCGAACAGGAGCCGTCGAGCCCGATTAAAGGCGCGTCCGAAGGTTAGGAGGACGCGCAACCATCGAGACGGCGGCTGGCCGACCCGGAGCGAGCACAGCCACGCGCCGACGAATTTAACGCTGGCGCAGGGCGCCGAGTCCTCTATTGCCCACCACCTTGAAGGCAAATTTATGGCAAAAACGGTAGAACAATATAGCGACCTCGACAAACTCCGTCACTCGTGCGCCCATGTCTTGGCACAGGCGGTGAAGCGCAAGTACCCGACGGCGAAGCTCGGCTTCGGCCCGCCGGTCGAGGGAGGATTTTATTATGACATCCACCTTCCGGCGCCGTTCGGCGAGGAGGACCTGGAGGCCATTGAGGCCGAGATGGCGAAGATCATCCAGGCGAATTATCCCTTTGAGAAAAAGTCCGTGGCCGCCGCCGAGGCGCGGAAGATTTTTAAGGAAAAAAACGAGACCTTCAAGCTTGAGGCCATCGATGATCTGGAGGGACGCGCCGAGGAGCTTTCGATCGTGGTTGACGGGGATTTTACCGATCTTTGCAAGTACCCGCACGCGGTATCGACCGGCCTCATCAAGGCCTTCAAGCTCACGAGCGTTGCCGGCGCGTATTGGAAGGGCATAGAAACCAATCCCGTGATGCAGCGCGTCTACGGCACCGCGTTCGCTTCGAAGAAAGAGCTCGACGGCTTTTTAAAGATGCG
>JACPXO010000129.1 GCA_016196505.1 Candidatus Omnitrophota bacterium | reverse complement strand
ATGAAGTGACCGGAAGATTAAGGGTTTTTTTGTAATCCATTGTTACTGACCTTTACGTAAGTCATTGGTTCAATTGAATGGCGATTCCGAGCAGCGACTGGACAAGAAAGGCCTTCAGGAAATAAAGCAGGAGCAGCGCGAAAAGCGGCGAAAGATCCAAGCCGAATTTATGCACGGGGATAAGTTGCCGGAAGGGCTGTAATAACGGCTCGGTGCTTCGTTCGATAAATTGCACGATGGGGTTGTACGGATCAGGGCCCACCCAGCTTAAAAGATGACCAGCCACCAGAGGATCTCGATCAAAATGCTCAAGATCCCCGCCGCCGCTTGGATCAAATTTCCGAGAATGAACACGCTATTTCCCCCGGCTGATTTCCTGCGCGCGCTTGTAGGCGGCCTTCACGGCGTCCTGAACGATCTTCCCGAACCCCTGTTTTTGAAAAACCTTGAGCGCGGCCTCGGTTGTCCCGCCTTTGGACGCCACGCGCGCCATGAGTTCCTCAGGGTCCTCCCCATACTCGGCCATCACCTTGCCGCTCCCCAAAGCCGTTTGATAAACGAGTTTCTTGGCCACGTCCACTTTCATGCCCATTTCGTAAGCGGCCTCGATCATCTTTTCCGTCAGAAGAAAATAATACGCTGGGCCCGAACCGCTCACCGCGGTCACAAGGTCCAGCCATTTTTCCGGGACCTGCACGGCCTGGCCGAGGGCCTGAAGCACCGCCTCGGCGATCTTCCGGTGTTTTGGCAGAGCGTGCCGGCCGAGACTGAACGCCGACATCCCTGCCCCGACAAGCGCCGGCAAATTCGGCATCGCACGCACGAGCGGCACCGGCTTTTTGAAACAGGCCTCGATCTTAGCCATGGGAACCCCCGCCGCGATGGAAATCACGAGCGGGTCCTGCGTGAGCGCCGTCGCGATCTCCTCGGCCACTTGGGGCAAAACCGGAGGTTTCACCGCCAAGATCACCACATCGGACAAGGACGCGCACTGGCGGCTGGAAGAAGCGATCTTCACATGAACTTCTTTTTTGGTCTCGAGGGCTTTTTTCTTGTCTACATCGAAGACAGAGATGTTTTGAGGGTAAACGGACTTTTCGACCAGGCCGCGCACGAGCGCCCGACCCATGTTCCCTGAGCCGATCACACCTATTTTTAAACCGGCCAAAGGTGATTTAGCCAAAGAGCGCCCTCCCCAAACGGACCATGTTGGACCCTTCACGGATGGCGATCTCAAAATCATCGCTCATCCCCATCGACAGGACTTTCATTTCAAGTTGAGGATTTTTAAGCGTTTTTAACACGCTGAAAATGTTCCTGAGTTTTTTAAAAGCCGCGCGTTTCAACTCCGCGTCGCCCGTGTTCGGCGCCATCCCCATCAACCCTTTGACAAAAACATTCGGCAAGGCGACGATCGCTTCGACGGCGGCGTAGATCTCCTCGGGGCTGAACCCGTACTTTTGGGATTCACCGGAAACATTGACTTCGAGAAGCACCGAAGCCGTCCGGCCCGATTCCGCGCAAGCCCCGCTGATGGCTTTCGCCAACCGCACGGAATCCACGGATTGGATCGTTTGAAAGAGCGAGACCGCCGGCTTTACCTTGTTGGTTTGAAGGTGGCCTATCATGTGCCAGCTAGCCCCTTCCGCCGAAACGAGCGGGATCTTTGTCTCCGCCTCCTGAACGCGGTTTTCACCGAAAAGAAGAACGCCGGCGGCTATCGCCTCCCTGATCGCTTCGGACCCGACGTCTTTGGTCACAGCCACCAGCTGAATGTCCTTGGCCGTCCGGCCGGACTCCCCGGCGGCTTTCTCGATCAAACCTAAAACACGCTCAAGCTTCGTTCTAAAATCCAACTGAGCCACACCCTATCATAATATAACCCAACTCATTCTGTAAATTGATTCTACCGTCAACAGAGGTCTTTAAACTTAGCCCGCCACACGCAGTATTCGCACGCGCCTTCCGGCGGCGCGGGTTGTGAAAGAAAAGCCACCGCCCGCTCAAACGTCGCGCGGGCCCGGGCGGCTTGGGTTGAAATTTTGATCGGCTGGACCTCGAAGAGCGCTTGACCGCTCTCGGCGACCGTCTTCGGGGAATAATAAAGGAGGAACGCGAAGCCCGCCGGCGGCAACCCGTTGGCCTCCAAAAGAAGCGTGTAGCAATCCATCTGATTCTGGTAATACTTGACGGCGTCTTCGCGGCTTGTCGGAGATCCCTTTGTCTTGTAATCAAAAGGGATGTACTGCCCGTCTTTCACGAGGAGATCGTCCAGCGCCCCGCTCAAAACCGCCCCGAGAGCGGCGTCCCGCATCGCGAGGCCCGTGCGCCAGTTGCGCCACCGCTCAAGCTTTTCCTGATCGCCGAACAAACGGATCCCGCGAAAATCGTCTCCGGACAATTCCGCCGGAAGCGTATTCTTTCCGCGGAAGGTGTCAAAATACGCTTTGATGACGCGGTCCATGCCGCCAGGAAGCGAAGGGAAAATACCGCGGGGACGTTTGATGGACTTTACCTTTTCATACCAAAAACAGCGCGGACAGTCCAAAAAGAGATTCAGGGCCGACGGCGAGAGCGAGATCTCTTTCACGGATGGTTTAATGAAGCTTGCGGTTCCGGCGCGCCCAGACAAACGCTGTCCATGCGATGCTTCCGAGAACGGTC
>JACPXO010000149.1 GCA_016196505.1 Candidatus Omnitrophota bacterium | reverse complement strand
GATCGACAACCCATGGGCCATTATCCCCCGGCCCCGGTGGTTTTTAAAAACGCTTAAGCACTATACCCATGTTTTTACCCCTCGCCGTTCGAATGAAGCGATGCTGGCCCGGGCCGGGTGCCGCGCTGTTTCTTACCTGCCTTTTGCTTACGCCCCGGAAGCCCATTACCCGGAATGGCCGGATCTTGGAAGAGAAGAGAAAGGGTTGTTTGAAAGCGATGTCGTTTTTGTGGGTTGCGCCGACAGGGACCGATTGATCTATATCCGCGCGCTTCTTCAAGCCGGGTTTCGCGTGAACCTTTATGGGCCGCGTTGGAAGCGTTACGCTCAAACGGCTCCGATCGCCAGGGGGGCCGCAGATCCAAGGACGATGCGTCTTGCCATTGGCGGAGCCAAGCTCGCTCTGGGGCTTGTCCGGAGAGCGAACCGTGATGGAAATTCCATGCGGACTTTTGAAATACCCGCCATTGGCGGCTGTCTATTAGCCGAGGATACCGAGGATCACAGGGTTTTATTCGGCGCGGAAGGTGAACGCGTGGTTTATTTTAAAAGCCCTGAGGATCTGGTGAGATCCGTTAGCCGCCTTGTGAACGACGAAAAAGAACGCGTTCGCTTGGCGCGGTCAGTCCATGAGCATATTGCCTCCGGCAAACACAGCTATCGGGACCGGTTGGAAACTATTTTAAAATTAGTACCGGCGGGTTAAAGGTCGAAGGGAGAAATCGCTAAAATGTGCGGTGTGGCGGCACTTTTTGCTTATCACTATGCTGCTTTGGGAGTTGACCCGGAGGAGCTTAAGACGATCCGGGAGCATATGAAGGTTCGTGGACCCGATGGTTCCGGGGAATGGTTTTCAAGCGACCGGCGGGTCGCGCTGGGTCATCGGCGCCTTTCGGTGATCGATCTCTCCGAAAACGCGGCCCAACCCATGAGGAGTGAAAATGGGGATCTGGTCATCAGCTTTAACGGGGAGATCTACAATTACAAAGAGCTTCGAAAAAAATTAGAGCAAAAAGGACATATTTTTAAAACGCATTCGGACACGGAAGTGTTGCTCCATCTTTACGCCGAGAAAGGGGAGGCGATGGCGCGTGAGCTGAGGGGCATGTTCGCGTTCGCGTTATGGGATGGGAAAAATAAAACGCTGGTTTTAGCGAGAGATCCTTATGGGATCAAGCCGCTCTATTATGCCGATGACGGCTGGACGGTGCGCGTAGCGTCTCAGGTCAAAGCGCTTTTGGCGGGAGGAAAGGTGTCCCGAGTGGCGGAGCCGGCGGGCGCAGCGGGTTTTTTACTGATGGGGAGCGTCCCCGAGCCCTACACGCTTTATCAGGAGATCCGTCAAGTGCCGGCCGGGAGTTTTGTGGTGGTTAAACCAAGCGGTGTTTCTTCTCCGAGGCGGTATTTTTCGATCGCGGAGGCCCTTGCCGGCACCGAAAAAAATGACGGTTTTGGCCTAGAGGGGAGA
The DNA here is from genome assembly GCA_016196505.1 of Candidatus Omnitrophota bacterium. Taxonomy (GTDB): domain Bacteria; phylum Omnitrophota; class Gorgyraeia; order 2-02-FULL-51-18; family 2-02-FULL-51-18; genus JACPXO01. The sequence goes on along the minus strand of JACPXO010000149.1, from coordinate 2,202 downwards.
ACGAACTCCATGATCCGAAAGGCGCTTTCTGAGTCGCTTCGTTACCACCAGGTGGCCGATGTCCCCGTCGGGCTTTTTCTTTCGGGAGGTATCGACTCGGGCGTCTTGGCGGCGTTGGCGCATGAAGATGGTTTGGAAGGGATGCAAGCCATCACACTTGCTTTTGAGGAATATCAGGGCACCGGTCGTGATGAGTCCCTAGTGGCAAAAAAGGTCGCGGCTCGTTATCAATTGAAACACCACGTGCGTTTCGTGACCAAAGGCGAGTTTGAGACAGACTTGCAGCGGATCTTTGACGCGATGGATCAACCCAGCCTAGACGGGATCAACACCTATTTTGTCAGCAAAGCCGCGAGGGAAGCGGGGCTCAAGGTGATCTTGTCGGGCGTGGGCGCCGATGAACTTTTTGGCGGCTACGCTTCTTTTTCTGATATTCCAAAAGCGGTGCGTTGCGGGGGGTTTTTAAGCCGCCTGCCGTTCTTGGGGGACCTCTTCCGCAGGGGCTATGAACCGCTCGCGCGTTTTTTTCCGGGGGCTTCCCCAAAAATGGCCGGGCTTCTCAAGTACGCGGGAAGTCCCGAGGGGGCCTATTTTCTTCGCCGAGGTCTTTTTATGCCCTGGGAATTGAAATTTTTCATGGGAGAAGAAGCGGCGCATGAGGGTTTTAGACGGCTCGGCTTTTTCAATAGGATCCGACGGGAGCTCAAGCCCTCTCCCCGGACGTTTTTTAAGAAAGTGGTGGCTCTCGAGTCATCGTTTTATTTGCGCAATCAGCTGCTGCGCGATACGGACTGGGCCGGCATGGCCCACTCGATAGAGGTCCGCACGCCGTACGTGGACGCGATGCTTTTGAAAAGTCTGGCGCCTTGGATGAGTGGTCCGAAAGATCATTTTGACAAAGGGCGTTTGTCTCAATGCCCGAGTTTTCCACTGCCTCAGGAAGTATTGGATCGTCCCAAGACGGGTTTTCATATTCCAGTGGACTTATGGATGGAAAAAGAGCAACAGAAGCTTGGCGGCCACTGGTCGCGGGCTTGGGCCCATACGGTTTACAACCGATCGGTAAAACCGGTGATGGCGTGAAAATAAAGATCCTCGCTTTGGTCACGGATACGTTCGGGTACTCAGGCGGCATAGCCCAGTTCAACCGGGATTTGTTGGGTTCGCTTGCGAGCTTGAGGGATTCTTTTGAAGTGGTGGTGTTGCCGAGAAGAAACGGAACGGTGCTCAAGGAAGCTCGGACTTTTTACTCGCTCAAGGCGTTTGACGTCTTACGCCGTCAGGGCCCTTTTCAACTGATCTTCTGCGGGCATATTTTTATGGCGCCCCTAGCTTTATTTTTGTCGAGGGTATTTCGCAAGCCCTTTGTGCTGTGTCTCTATGGGGTCGAGGGTTGGAAAAAACCAGGTCGGTGCGCGCGATGGGCCGCGGAACGGGCGGACCGGGTGATCGCCATTAGCAGGCATACCCGGCGAAAATTTTTAAGTTGGGCCAACATCGAACCGTGGAGGGTTAAGGTCTTGCCTTGCGTGGTTTCCGAAAAGTTCGGTCCCGGGCCGAAACGCGGGGATCTTTTGGACCGTTTTGGTTTGAAGGGAAAGAAAATTATTTTAACGGTATCCCGCTTAGCCGCGGGGGAGCGGTACAAGGGCCACGAAAAAGTTTTCGCGGTTTTACCCCGACTTGCCGAGCAGTACCCGGATCTTGCGTATGTGATCGTCGGGGACGGAGATGACAGGGTGCGTCTTGAGGAGACCGCCGGACGGCTGGGTATTTCAGACAAAGTGTTTTTTACCGGCAGTATCGACTCATCCGAGATCGCGGATATTTACCGTTTGGCGGATGTTTTCGTGATGCCAAGCGTGGGAGAGGGATTTGGTATCGCTTTTCTTGAAGCGGTTGCCTCAGGGGTCCCGGTGATCGGCGGAAGAGGCGACGGGGGCTTCGATGCTCTTTTGGAAGGGCGCTTAGGGCGGCTCGTCGATCCGGAAAACAGCCGCGAATTGGAACAAGCCCTCCGTGATGGGTTGGACCGTCTTATTCACTCCGATCGGCGGCTTCTTCATCAATTTTCGAGGCAGCGCTTTACGGAACACCTTGAGACGATCCTGGAGGGAAACCGTCCGTGAACTATTTACGCAAGATCATCCGGGCTTTGGTACGGTTTCCTTATTATTTTTACCTTATGGTTTTTAGACCCGT
>JACPXO010000148.1 GCA_016196505.1 Candidatus Omnitrophota bacterium | reverse complement strand
TTAAAGTACAATGTCAATCAACTGAAAGCGCCCAGCACTTTGGAAAGAAAACTCGAGGCGCAGCGCATCTTGCTTGAGTCTCCGAAACAGTGGCAGACCTTGGTGATCTCAGGCAACCCGGCGGCTAAGGATCGGGCCTTGGCTCAGCCGTCGATGGCGCGACCGTTTTTTTTCAGCCGTTTTTTTGTAGGAACCGCTCAAGCCGAAGCCAAGGAATCGCAGTCCCGTTAATTTTTCCGGAAGCGGCAGGTAACGATTGGCGCCCATGGGTGCCGTGAAATGGCCAAGATTTCGAAAACGCGTTTATTCTTTGTTTTTTCCTTTTTCATCCTCGCGCTGGTTTGTCTCTTATTCCGCTTAGGTTTTATCCAGATCTTCCAATCCTCCAAGTACCTCTCCATCTCCGAGAACCAGTCCCGGGACACGATCGTCATGCCTCCGGCCCGCGGCCGGATCCTGGACCGCAAAGGCCGCGAGCTTGCGCTGGACATCCGGCTGGACTCGTTGTACGCCGTATCGCGCGATATCAAAAATAAAGGCCCGGTCGCCGATGCCTTGAGCCGCATCCTCGGTTTGAACCGCGAAATGATCTACGAGCGGTTGAGCCGCGACAAGAAATTCGTGTGGATCGCCAGGAAAATCTCCCCCGCGCAAAGCGCGGCGATCCAGCGCCTGAAGATCAAGGAACTGGTTTTCGTCAAAGAATCGCTCCGTGTTTATCCGAAAGCGGAAACCGCCTGCCACCTAATCGGGTTCACGGACATTGATAACGAGGGGATCGAAGGCGTCGAGCTGAATTACAACAGTTTTCTGAAAGGGGTGTCCGGGTGGCGGCTGGCTCAGAAGGACGCCAAGCGGAGAGAGTTGATCTCCAAAGAGATCGAGATGGTTGCTCCTCTCGATGGGCACAATGTGCATCTGACCATCGACGAGGTGATCCAATCCATCGCCGAAAAAGAATTATCAGTCATCTGTAAAAAGCACAACGCCCTCGGAGGGTCCGTGGTGGTCATGGACCCGAAAAGCGGGGACGTGCTGGCGATGGCGACTTATCCTTTATACGATCTCAACCATGCTAAACGCACGCGCGTGGAATTTCGCCGAAACCGTGCGATCACGGATCTTTTTGAGCCCGGGTCGGTTTTTAAAACGTTCACGCTGTCCTCTATTCTTGAAAACAAAGTGTTCGGCCTTGACCAGAAGTTTGACTGCGAACACGGCTCCTGGGCCGTGGCGGGCAAGGTGCTCCACGACCACCGCGGCCATGGCGTCATGTCTTTCCGGGAGATCATCGAAAAATCAAGCAACATCGGGACCGTGAAGGGAGCCATGCGGCTTGGCGCCGACCGGCTTTACAAGACGATCCGTCTTTTTGGATTTGGAGAAAGGACGGGAATAGGCCTGGCCGGAGAAGTGAACGGCCTCGTGCCGCACCCGCGGGTATGGTCGCGGAGTTCCATTATCAATATTCCGATCGGACAGGGTATCGCGGTGACCCCGATCCAACTGGCCACGGCGGTGTCGGCGATCGCCAACGACGGTCTCGAGATGAGGCCGAGGGTCATCACCCACATCGATGATTTTGAAGGAAGAGTTGTGAAGAGTTTTAACCCGGAACCCATTCGCCGGGTGATATCCCGGGAAGCCGCGCTTCAGGCGCGGTCGGTGCTTGAGGGGGTCGTGAGCCGCGGCACGGGCAAAAAGGCCGTCGTGCCGGGATTCAAAGCCGCCGGCAAAACCGGCACCGCCCAAAAAATCCTGCCCAATGGCACTTATTCTCACGATCATTTTGTGGCGTCTTTCATCGGCTTTGTGCCCTATGACGAGCCGAAAGTGTCGATCGTGGTCAGCGTGGACCAGCCCCATCCGGTTTACTACGGAGGCGAGGTGGCGGCCCCTGTATTTTCACGCGTCGCCGCCGGGATTCTGGCCTATTGGCAGATCTCGCAAAATGTGATCCCTCCGGAAGTGGTGTCGGGTTCGGCAAAAAAGTCAGGGACCGCGGCTAAAAAACGGGCCTACAAACAGCCGCTGCCTTCCGCTGTCGGCGCCGCCTCTCAAGTGGGTTTGGCGGGCCAATGATCTCGCTAAAAAAACTTTTGGATGACGCCCGTCTCGAAGTGTCCGGCGTGGCCAAGGTCCCGGACATCCCCATCCGGGGTGTCGAATGTGACTCCCGCAAGGTCGAGAAGGGTTTTCTTTTTGTGGCGATCCAGGGCGTCAAAGCCGATGGGGGAGCATTTATCGGCGAGGCCTTGCGCCGCGGGGCGTCCGCCGTCGTCGTGGACAGGCCTCATACCCTCCGATCAGAAATTCCTTTGATCCTGGTCCCTGAGTCCCGCCAGGCGGTCGCGAAACTCGCGTCGGTTTTTTACGGCGATCCTTCGCGGGCCTTGCGCATGATAGGCGTGACGGGGACCAATGGCAAGACCACGACGAGTTTTCTTCTCGAGCATTTCCTGCGAAATGAAAATTTGAAGGTCGGCGTCATCGGCACCGTGAGCCACCGCTTCCCCGGAAAGGACGTGCCGGCGTCCGAGACGACGCCGGGGCCGTTGCGAGTCCAGGAAATGTTGTCTCAGATGCGTGAGTCGAGGTGCGGAGCGGCGGTCATGGAGGTGTCTTCGCACGCGCTGGACCAACACCGCGTGGACGGCATTGATTTTGAGGCGGCGATCTTCACGAATCTTACTCAGGATCACCTGGATTATCACCGGTCGATGGAGGCCTATTTTGACTGCAAGTCGCGGCTTTTTACCGGACTTTCCCCGAAAAGCGCGGCGATCCTCAATCAGGACGACCCGTGGATCGAAAAACTTAAAAAAAAGATAACCTGCCGCTGGGTCACCTATGGGGTGAGGTCCGACGCGGATCTCAAGGCGGTGGCGCTTGAGTCGAAGATCACGGGCACGGTGTTCGAATTGATCGCGCGGGATAGGAAAATAAGCGTCCGGTCGCCGCTTGTGGGGCTCCATAATGTTTACAACGTGCTGGGGGCTCTGGCGGCGGTGGATACGCTTGGGTTCAGCCTCGAAAAAGCCGCGGCGGCGCTCGCGAGCTTTCGCGGCGTGCCGGGGCGTCTTGAGCCGGTGGAGTGCGGGCAAAGTTTCAGGGTGTTCATCGATTATGCCCATACGCCGGACGGACTTCTCAACGTGCTGAGAGCGCTTGAACCCTACAAAAAGAACCGTTTGATCGTGGTGTTCGGCTGTGGCGGCGATCGCGACAAGGATAAACGCCCGAAAATGGGAAAGATCGCCAGTGATTTTTGCGATCAGGTATTCATCACTTCCGATAATCCCCGCTCTGAAGATCCCCGCGTGATCGCCGAAGAGATCCGCTCGGGGTTTCCGGCGGGCTTCAACCGTTATTCGGTGGTGCTCGACCGGCGGAAGGCGATACGGCAGGCGCTTTTATCGGCTAAATCCCAAGACATCGTGCTTTTAGCGGGCAAAGGACACGAAACGACCCAAGTGATCGGAAAAGAAGCGTTTCTTTTCAATGAGCGCGATGAGGCCGAGAGGGTTTTAGGTGGACATTAAGTTCGACGAGCTCTTAAAGCATACGAAAGGCACGCCGCTCAGCGTCAGTGACGAGCGCTTGCCCGTGAGCGGTGTCTCGACGGACAGCCGGTCTTTGGAAAAAGGAAATGCGTTCTTCGCGCTGACCGGAAACCGCTTTGACGGCCACGATTTTCTGGCTGAAGCTGTGAACCGAGGGGCATCCTATCTCGTTATTTCCGAGGCCGGGCGTCTCAAGGACGAATACAAAAAAAGGGCTAGCGTAATCGTCGTGCGCGATACGCTCGCGGCTTACGGTGATCTGGCCAAGTTCTACCGAGAACGGTTCCGGATCCCCGCGGTGGCGATCACGGGAAGCGCGGGAAAGACCACGGTCAAAGAGCTCGTCGCGCACGTCTTGTCCCAGAATTTTTGTGTCTTGAAGAACCGAGGCACTGAAAATAATCTTGTGGGCGTGCCGAAAACTATTTTTCAGCTCGAACCGTCCCACGAGGTAGCTGTCATCGAAATGGGAACCAACCGGCCCGGCGAGATCGAGCGCTTGTCCTCGATCATCGGTCCTCAGATCGGCGTGATCACGCTCATCGGCCCGGCGCATTTGGAGGGTTTGAAGACCCTTGAGGGCGTGAGCCGCGAGAAGACGAGTCTCGTGGCGCATATCGCGCGCGGGGGATGGCTCGTGTTGAACGGAGAGGATCCCAGGCTTCGCGAAGTGCAGAGCGGCGTGCACAAAGTATCGCGCGCGGCTTTTTCAAGTTCACGGGGAGATTGGTTCGCCGACGGGATCCGGTGCGGTCCTCAGGGAAGTTTTTTCCGTTTGAACGGCAAGGAGAGCGTCGAAATCCAGCTCATAGGCCGTCATAATGTGCTCAATTGTCTTTTAGCCGCCGCGGTGGGCCATGCCCTCGGCGTGGACGTGCCGCTCATTAAAAAAGCGCTGGAGACTTTTAAAGGGGCCCCGGGCCGCCTGCAATTAAAAACGGTGGGTGGCATCCGGTTTTTAGACGACACCTACAATGCCAATCCGAATTCTTTTGAAGCGGCTCTGGCGGCTCTCCAAGAACTCAAGCCGGCCAAAAGAAAGGGCGTTGTTTTGGGGGATATGCTGGAGCTTGGGACGGACGCGGAACGCCAGCACCGGCGCATCGGCCGCCGGATCGCGGAGCACGCGTTCGATTTTGTGGTCGGCGCCGGGCCGTTTTCCAAGTTTGTCTTGGACGAGGCGGTGAAACGGGGGTTCAACCCGAAAAGGACTTATCAGGCCGTTGACAGCGCGGAGGCCGGGAAGATCCTGAAAGACATGGCCAATCCAGGGGACAGCGTGCTGGTGAAGGGATCGCGCGGAATGAAAATGGAAAAGGTTTTAGAATGTTTTATTACCTCCTCACCCCTCTAAAAGACCTCTTTTTCGGGTTCAACGTTTTTCGCTACATCACCTTTCGAGCGGCGCTGGCCAGCATCACGGCCTTTGTGGTCAGTCTTATCATCGGGCCATGGGTGGTGAAGTTCCTCCACCAGCTGGATTGGAAACAAAGCATCAAGCGGGAGGGCTTCTCTCCGCTGTATCAGGCCCATGAAGGCAAGGAAAAAGTGCCGACCATGGGGGGGCTCTTGATCCTGATCGCTTTTTTCGTGTCGTTACTTTTATGGGCCGATTTCTTGAACCGTTACGTCCTTTTGTGCTCGGCCGTCGTGTTGTGGCTGGGCGCTGTCGGTTTCGTGGATGACATGCTGAAGCTCGCGCGGAAAAATTCAAAAGGCCTGACCGCCGTCAATAAACTCGCGGGGCAACTCATCGCGGGCATCGGGGTCGGGATCTTCCTTTATCAGGACGCCCCCGGCTGGCAGGAAGTCAGCATCCCTTTCATGAAAAACTGGTTTTGGGTGATGGGGCCGTGTTACATCGTGTTTGTGGCGATCGTAATCATCGGGGCCTCGAACGCCGTGAATTTGACGGACGGCTTGGACGGTCTCGCCATCGGGTGCACGGCGATGATTGCGTTGACCTATGCTGTGTTCAGCTATGTGGCCGGCCACGCGCGGTTCGCGCATTATTTGCAGATCCCTTTCGTGCCGGGCGCCGGGGAGCTGACGGTGTTTTGTGCGGCACTCTTCGGCGCCTGCATGGGATTTTTGTGGTTCAACTCACATCCGGCAAGCGTTTTCATGGGGGATGTGGGGTCTCTCAGTTTGGGAGGCGCGCTCGGCGTGGTCGCCGTTTTCATCAAAAAGGAGTTCCTCCTGCTTTTAGTCGGGGGCGTTTTTGTCGTGGAGGCGTTGTCGGTGATCCTTCAAGTCACAAGCTACAAACTCAGGAAGAAAAGGATCTTTTTAATGTCGCCGATACACCATCATTTTCAGCTCCAGGGTTTGAGCGAGTCGAAAGTGGTCATACGCTTTTGGATCGTTTCGCTGATCCTGTCGCTGTGGGGGCTGGCGGCTCTTAAACTCCAGTAAAGGGATGAATCTCAAAAATAAGAAAATAACCGTCGCGGGTCTCGGCAAAAGCGGTCTGGCGGCCGCTAAATTTTTGCTTGAGAAAGGCGCCGAGGTGAGCGTCACGGAGGCCTTGTCCGGGAAAGGCGTCCTGGAAAATGCCAAAGCCCTGAAGGTTTTGGGCGCGCGCGTCGAGACAGGCGGTCACACGGAAGGTTTTGTGCGGTCGGCGGACCTTGTGGTCACAAGCCCCGGGATCCCTAAGACGAGCTTGCCGCTCCGATCGGCCAAGGCCCTTAAAATCCCGGTGATCAGCGAGATCGAGCTTGCCTTTGCTTTTTGCCGCGGAACCGTGGTAGGCGTCACGGGTTCGAACGGAAAAACCACGACTTGCCATTTGATCCATCACATGGTTTCCCAACGGGGACCGGCGGTTCTGTGCGGCAATGTGGGGTTTTCTTTTTTGGACGCTTTGCCGGCCGTGCGTCCGGAGACGACGGTGGTGCTGGAGCTCAGCTCGTTTCAGCTGGAAGACTGCCACCGTTTTCGCCCGAAGATCGCGGTGCTTCTTAATCTCGGCCGGAATCACCTGGACCGTCACGGGACTTTATCGGCCTATCGGGCCGCCAAGGCGAGGATCTTCAAGAACCAGGGGCCCGGGGATATTTTGATCGCTAATTATGATGACCCTGTTACGAGACGAATGGCCAAAGACGCGCGGTCCCGCGTCGTTTTTTTTAGCAAAAAACCCCTGAGAGAAGGCGTATTTTTAACGAAGGGATCCTTGGCGGTTGTTTTGGGCCGTAAAGAGCGGATGCGGCTCGACACGCGCTGTTTTAAACTTCAGGGCGGCCACAATCTCGAGAATATTTTGGCGGCGGCCGCGGCGGCTTTTTTTCTCAAGATCCCCGCCGTCGCGATCCAAAAAGTTTTGAGCGGCTTTCAAACGCTCGAACATCGGCTTGAGCCGGTGGGCAAGGCGCGGGGCGTGTTCTTTGTGAACGATTCAAAATCGACGACGGTGGAAAGCACCAAGGCGGCGATCCTGGCAAGCCGGCCGCCGCTCGTGCTCATCGCCGGCGGCCGTGACAAAGGCGCGCGGTTCGAGGAACTCGAAGGGCTTTTGGGCAAACGCGTGAAATTCGCCGTCCTTTACGGCGAATCGCGAAAAACCATCGCCGGCCGCTGGAAGTCTTTCCGAAAGTTTTGTTTGGTGAAGAATTTTAAGGCCGCTTTCGACGCCGCCTGCCGGTCCGCGAGCCACGGCGATACGGTGCTCTTATCGCCGATGTGCACGAGCTTTGATCAGTTTTCGTGTTTCGAAGAGCGCGGGGAAGCGTTCAAACGGCTCGTCCGGGAAATGGGAAGAACGTGACAAGCGCGGAACCCGTACGCCGGGCCAGGACTCTGCTTTTGGGATGCGCCGTCGTGCTCCTGGCCATAGGCGTCGTCATGATCTATAGCGCCAGCGGTATTTACGCCATGGAAAAGATGAAGGACAGCGCTTATTTTATCAAGCGGCATTTGGTCTATCTCGTGCTCGGCATTTTTTTGGCGCGCTGGGCATCGCGCGTGGATTGCAAGGCCCTGCGCCGTCATACGCGGCTTATTTTAGGGATAGGGGTGGCGCTTTTGGTGCTGGTGCTCGTCCCGCATGTCGGGGCCTCCGCCGGAGGGGCCCGGCGGTGGTTTAAGCTCTTGGGTTTCAGTTTTCAGCCGTCGGAGTATCTCAAGATCGCGATCATCTTTTATATGGCCGATTATTTGGAGAGAAAAAGGGAAACGCTCCACGATCTTCGCACCACCGTCTTGCCGGCACTTTTTGTGTTGGGTTTGTGCGCCGGCCTCATTGTCAAACAACCGGACCTGGGGACGGCGGTCACGGTGGCGCTCGTGGTGTTCATCCTTTTTTTTGTGTCCGGCTTTCGGTTGAGGGTGTTGGCCGCGACGACGGCGGCCGCGGTGCCGGTGCTGCTTTTTCTCATGTTGGCCAAGGCCTACCGGCGAAAAAGGATCCTGGCTTTTCTCCACCCTTGGGATGACCCCCGCGGGGTCGGGTATCAGATCATACAGTCGTTCGTGGCCCTGGGGTCGGGAGGTATTTTCGGAGTGGGACTAGGTCAGTCCCAACAGAAATTGTATTATTTGCCGGAGTCTCACACGGATTTTATTTTTTCCATCATCGGGGAAGAGCTGGGATTTTTGGGAGCGAGCTCCGTGGTCTTGCTTTTCCTCATCTTTATCTTCGCGGGGATGGTCATTGTCTTTAGGGCAAGATCGGTTTTCTCACAGCTTCTGGGTCTCGGGCTCGTGAGTCTCATCGCGCTCGAGGCGATCATCAACGTGAGCGTCAGTATCGGCGCCTTGCCCACCAAGGGATTGTCGCTGCCTTTTATCAGTTATGGCGGCTCGGCGCTTTTGGCTAATCTCACGGCCCTCGGGTTTTTGTTGAATATCTCCAGGGAGCCCTTGGATACTACATGAATAGGGGCATCTTTCGATGAAGGTCATGCTGGCTTGCGGGGGGACGGGAGGGCACATCTTTCCGGCTTTCAGCGTCGCCGAGGAGTTCAGGAAAAAATATCCTTCCGCTGAGATCGTTTACGTGTGCGGGAAAAAAGACATTGAAAATGCGATCTTCAGGATCGTAG
>JACPXO010000141.1 GCA_016196505.1 Candidatus Omnitrophota bacterium | reverse complement strand
CGGTGCCGGCGCATCATCCCCAAAAAGCCCTGAAGCAAACCGCCGATATCCACGAGAGCGTCCGACGGGCAATAAAGCGCTTCTTCAAAATCCCCGCCGTCGATGAGAGACACCATGCGTCCGGCCTGTTTTTTAGAAAGCCGCCGGGTAGCGACGCCTTCTCCGGCAAGAACCTTTTGAATCTTATCGAGCTCTCCTGTCGCGTCGCCTTTGGCGATCAAAAGCGACCCGGTCGGAGAGAACTTAAGCGTCTTCCATCCGAGCGTGTGGGCCCGGGAAAGGGCGCGCCGTCCCTCCACCGCGAGGCGTGCGATCAGCGGGTCTGAAACCGTCTGGCGTATCATGCCGGCGTTCCGACCGGAGGCGTGGCCTCCAAGCTCGGTGTCCTCTTCAAGGATGAGGATATCTTTGAAACCGCTTTGAGCCAGGTGCACGGCGGTCGAAAATCCCGCAAACCCGGCCCCGATCACCACCGTGCTCGGCGCGGTCAAATCAATCTCTCCCGACAAAAAGATCCATCAGTGTACAACCTTCGGACACCGTCCAGCCGGACTTGAGGGCGGTCTTTTCGCAGAATTTTTCAGGACCTTCTTTATTTTCCCTGGAAGAATAAATGAGAAAGGGCACGGGTTCATCCGAGTGCGTGCGCGTTTCGACGCAGGTAAAGTGGTCCGGAAGCACCATGACTTTATAGTCCTCGAATTTTTCCAGCCCCCGGCGCAAGGTCCCGAGCACCTGCCGGTCCACGTCCTCGATCGCCTTGACTTTAAGCCGCGCGTCGCCCATGTGGCCGGCCTCGTCGGGCGACTCAACGTGGATCACCGCAAGATCGTGGTCATCCAAAGCCCGGACGGCATACTCGGCCTTGCCGGCGTAATTGGTGTCGAAAAAACCCGTGACCCCGGGAACGTTGATGACATCCATCCCCGCGTAAATAGCGATACCTTTGACGAGATCCACCGCGGTGATCACGGCCCCTTTAAATCCAAAACGCTCATGGAGCGTCGGCAAATGGGGCGGCACCCCCTGCCCCCAAAGCCAGATCATGCTGGCCTCAAGCTTGCCGGCCGCTTTTCGCTTTTGATTCACCGGATGTTCCTTGAAAAGCCCGAGCGATTCACGCATGAGCCGGATCAAAAATTCGGAGCCGTCCGACTTCGGTAAAAAATCGGCGTATTTTTTTCCCAGGATATCATGAGGGGGGGTGCAGGAAACGCTTTTAAGCGCGGCGTCCGCTTCATGGGCCGTCATGAGGTTCCGGTAGCCGGTGCCGCGGCCGGGATAAAATTTGAGTTTCTTTCGCAGGGAGGGCGCGAGCCGTTCGTTGAGCGACCGGAGGAGGGCCCCCGCCTCAAGCGTGCTGATGTGGTCCGCGGTGAAGTCTTTCATGAGCCCGCCATCCACCGTCACGAGGTTACAGCGAAAGGCAAGCTCCCCGGCTCTGAGCTTTATGCCGAGTTCGGCCGCCTCGAGAGGGCCCCGGCCCGTAAAATACTTCTCCGGGTCATACCCAAAAACACTCATGCACCCGATGTCGGTCCCCGGGATAAATCCTTTGGGAATATTGGAGCTCAAACCCACACGGCCGTGCGAGGCGAAAAAATCCATGTTCGGCGTGGAGGCCGCCTCGAGAGGGGTTTTTCCCCCCAAGGTTTTGACCGGCCTGTCCCCCATCCCGTCGGGGATCACGAGGACGTACTTCACCCCACCACCTCTTTCTTGCCTTCAGGCAATGACGCGCCTCCTCTTTACACGCATCGCGCGTCGAGGCGACACGCGATAAAAACCCCTATCGCCTCTAAAAGAGGTGGTGGGGTCATCCCACCAACACTTCCAATTCTTTCAGAAGACGCTTTTTTTCGGTTTCTGAATTCCGGATGAGGCACCCGGCTGAGTTGTGATGGCCTCCTCCGCCAAAGAGTTTGGCGACACTGGCCACGTGGATGCCGTCGCTTGAACGGAGACTGACCCGGAAGCTGTTTTTTTCGGTCTCCCGGAACACCGCCGCTATTTTCACGCCCTCAATGGCGCGCAGATCGTCGGCCACCGAGTCCACGTCCGACTGATGCGCGCCGAACCGCTTGAAGTCTTTCTGGTAAACGGTGGCCCAGGCGATGGCACCGTTCCCTGAAAAGTGGCTGCGCATCATGCAATAACCGGATAACTTCGCCATCGCGCGGCTTTTTTTCCAATAGGATTCCTCGATCAAATGCTGTAGATTCACGCCGTTCTTAAGCAGCCGGCTTGAGATATCAAAGGTCTTAGAGCGAATATTGGAAAACTGGAAAGATCCCGTGTCCACGATGATAGAGGTCAAAAGACAGGTCGCGATCGCCGGCGTCATCTCGACTTTGAGCGCCCGGATGAGCTCGTAAACGATCTCTCCGACCGCGGCCGCCTCCTCCTCGAGCACCTCGATTTTTCCGAAGGACTGGCCAAAATCATGATGGTCCACCTGAACGGTCATTTTGGCGCGGAAAAACGCGGCTTTGAGCTTCCCCAATTGCCTGAGACTCCCGCAATCCACGGCGATAGCCAAGTCGGCCGTCTCGGTCGTGTCGGATAAAATGAGTTCACTGCCGGGTAGAAAT
>JACPXO010000006.1 GCA_016196505.1 Candidatus Omnitrophota bacterium | reverse complement strand
TCCTTATATCTACGACCTCCACCTGAAGTGCGCTCATCTTAAGACCTCCTCCTATTTATATGAATGGGGGATTCCCCCCTCACTATACAGGACGACTTAAGAGGCCTTTTTCGTTCACATTTTTATGATTTTTTTAAAATAATTTTGATTTGAGACGGAACCGGCGGGGAAAAACTTAATTTTTGAAGAACTAACGAATCTTTTTCTTGAGAATTTTCTCCCAATTTTCCGTTAAATAAACTGTCAGCCAAACACCATCGGAAACGTCTTCTCTGCCAACCACCTTGCCTTCTTCGTAGAAAAAATGGATAAGGCCTAGCCGGTCCTTGGGGATAAAAAACCGGCTTAGACGGCGGTCCGAAAAAATTTTCTTGGCTATTTGCTCCAAGAGCGCGGCCAAGCCCTCTTTTTTCAAGGCGGAGACGGGCACCCCTTCGGCCCAACGGGGATCTTCATACAACCGCCCCTTTTCGGCTTCCGTCAAGAGATCCACTTTGTTCAACACAAGAACTCTTTTGGTCTTGAGAGCGCCTATCTCCTTCAAGACTTTTTCCACGGCGAGTTCAAGACGCTCCCGGTCAGGGCGGCTGGAGTCCAACACATGCAAAAGAAGATCGGCCTGTGTCGTTTCTTCCAGCGTCGCCTTAAATGACTCCACCAAGGGGTGCGGCAAATCCCTCACAAAACCCACGGTGTCGGCTAAGAGTGCCCGCTGGCCGTCAGCTATTTCCAAAAGCCGCGTGGTCGTATCGAGCGTCGAAAAAAGCTGGTGCCTTACGGCGACGTCGGAACGCGTGAGGGCGTTGAACAACGTGGACTTGCCGGCGTGGGTGTAGCCGACGAGCGCCACGAGAGGGAGATCTTTTTTCTTCTTTCGTTCGATCCCCGCCAGACGCCTTTTTTGAAGGTCACCGAGCGACCTCGTCAATCGAGTGATCCGCTCCCGGATGCGGCGGCGGTCCACCTCCAACTTCTGCTCACCGGGACCCCTTGTCCCCACGCCGCCGCCAAGACGCGAAAGAAATATCCCTTTTCCCGTGAGCCGGGGCAGGAGGTATTTGAGCTGAGCCAATTCCACTTGGAGCTTGCCCTCCGTGGAACGGGCGCGTTGAGCGAAAATATCGAGGATAAGCTGCGTCCGGTCGATGGTTTTTTGGCCGATCACCGCCTCAAGATTCCTCTGCTGAGTGCTGGTGAGATCACTGTTAAAGACAACAACACCGGCCTTTCCGGTCCCGGTCATGACGCGCAATTCCTCGGCCCTGCCTTTTCCGATCAAAAGCGCCGCGTTCGGCAGCTTTTGGCGGATCACGATGCTTCTCGAAATTTCAAGCCCCGCCGAACGGGCCAACTCTTCCAGTTCCTTGGAAGACTCCTCCGGGTGAGGGTTTGTTTTGAACGAATCAAAATTCGGAGTGACCAGAACTGCCGTTTCCTTCAAGCGTTGCTCCAGAGTTTTAAAATTTTATCCGCCGTCTCGGCCGGGGTTTCCTCCGAGCCGATGGGAACGTTCTCCACTCCCCTCTCGTGACGGAACCAGGAAAGCTGGCGTTTGGCGTAGCGGCGCGTGTTTTTCTTCAAGAGTTCTTTGGCCTCTTCAAGCGTGGACTTCCCTTCAAGAACGCTTTCGATCTCCCGGACGCCTAAAGCCATCCGGGCGGTCTTGCCAAGTTTCTTTTTTAAAAGTTTTTTGACCTCGCCCACGAGCCCGTCATCGACCATCGCTTCGCTCCGCGCGTCGATCCGCGCGTAAAGATCGTCCCGCTTCCTGTCCAAAAGAAAAATGCGGTGCGGGATCCTTTCCCGAATTCCCTTCCGCCTGGGGTGCTGTTCCGAAATGGGTTTTTGGGTCAAGTGATAAACCTCAAGGGCGCGGATGATCCGGCGAATGTCGTTGGGGTGGATCTTTTCGGAGGCCTTTTTGTCCACCGTCTTCAAACGATCATGCAGGAAATGCCCGCCATGCTTTTCCTGGTCGGCTGAAAGTTTTTTCCTGAGTGATTCGTCCTTCGTCACGCCCGTTCCCGGCTCAAAAAGCCCGTCCAACAGGGCTCTTAAATAAAGGCCTGTGCCGCCCACGATCACCGGCGTGCGTTTTCTTTTCTCGATCTGGGAAATGAGGCCCTCGGCTTCTTCCCTAAAACGGGCGGCGCTGTATTCCTCGGCGGGGTCTAAAAAATCCACGAGATGCGCCCTCAAAGCGCGGGAGACGACGGCCGATGGGGCTTGAGTCACTACGGGCATGAAACGGTACACTTGCATCGAGTCGCAGGAAATCATCTCCATCGGTAAACGCTTGGAGATCTCATAAGCCGCCTGGGTCTTACCGGAACCCGTAGGGCCCACGAGAACCAGAAGCCCCATCAAGGGATGACTTTGGTCGGATAGCCGTCCTGATTCAGACGGGACGCCTTGGCGACGGCTTCCTGGCGGGTCGCGAATTTTCCGACACGCACGCGGTACACGTTGTGCTCATCGGGATGTTCAAGGTACGCGTCATAGCCGTCCGCCTTGAGTTTTTTGAGGAATGATTCGGCGTTGCGCCGTTTGGAAAAAGCGCCGGTCTGGACGGTAAAAAACGGCTTTTCTTCCACGGCCACCTGACTGAGAGACGGACTCTGAACGACGGCCCTGGTCAATTGTCCCGAGATCTCCGAGATCCTGGACCGGAGGTAAGCCGTCTGGTCGGTACGCGGGTACTTGTTCAGAGTATCTTGATAGCTTTGAAGGGCCTCCGCCCAATTTCTGTCATAAAAATAAGAGTCACCGGCTGAGGCCGCGGCGGCGGCTTTTTCATCCGGGGACTTAAAGACTTTTTCAAGCTCGGAGAGTTTCCCGCGCGCCTCACCGGCGCGATTCAACTTGAAAAGACTTAAAGAGTGCAGGTAAAGGACGTCCTGGAGGTTCGCGGTGTTTTTCGCGTTCGAGGTGTAGTCTTTTGACAGCCGCGCCGCCCCCGCATAATCCTCTTTCAAAAAAAGCTCGAGGACCTTGTCATAAGAGGATCTTTCCGAAAGAACGGCCGGGCGCGTTTCCCGTTCCGTGCGGGATCGCCGGGTGGCGGCTCCGGTGGGTGAAAAGGCCCAGGCCTCGGATACGAGACAACAAAAGCTTACGATCACCCAAAAAAAAGAAAGACGACGCGTTTTCACGGGACTATTTCCCCCAGAAGGGTTTCATCGGCGACCCCCGTGATCCGGACGGAAAGAAGCTTGCCCGTCACGTCCCGACCCGCACCGCCTACCACCCGTTTATACCCCCGCGTTCTCCCGACAAAGCGCGCGCCGTCCTTCCGGGTCCTCGACTCAAAAAGAACCTCGACGGTTTTCCCGATCATCGACTGATTCTTTTTAAGACCGACGGACCGCTGGAGCGACAGGAGCGCCTGATGGCGCCTGGCCTTTTCTTCCCGGGGAATGTCGTCCCGAAGCTTCATAGCCGGAGTCCCGGGCCGCGGAGAATATTGAAAGATAAACGCACTGTCAAACTGCGCTTTTTCGACCAGCGACATCGTCCCCAAAAAATCTTTATCCGTTTCACCCGGAAATCCCACGATGAGATCCGTGGTGAGCGTACCCTCCGGCGCGGCGCGGCGGTATTCCTCGACCTGCTTCAGATACCAGTCCGCGGTGTGCTCTCGCTTCATCCGCCTTAAGACGAGATCGGAGCCCGACTGCACCGGCAGATGCAGATGCTCGCAAACCATCGGGAGATCCCTCATCGCCTGAAAAAGGCGCGTGTGAGCGTCCTTGGGGTGGCTCGTAATGAAACGGAGCCGTGGAATGCCGGGCGCGGCTTCCTGGATCTTTTCTAAAAGCCCCGCAAAATCTATTTTTTCTTCGAGGCCTTTCCCGTAAGAATTAACGTTCTGTCCGAGAAGCATGACGTCTTTAAACCCCCGCGCGTCGAGGTCCTTTATCTCCCGTAAAATACTTTCCGGGCGGCGCGAACGCTCGTCGCCGCGGGTGTACGGCACGATGCAGTAGGTGCACCGGTGATCACAGCCGGTCATGATGGTGACCAGCGCTTTCGTTTTGTCCGAGCGGTAGCGGACGTTGTCGAGCCCGTATTCGTCATTGAGCTTATCGACGGCGAGCCGCGAAGCGCGGGCCTTTGTCCCGACACGGGCGGTCTTGATCTCGTCGATGAGATCGGGGATCTGGTTCAGATTCCCGGGCCCGCACACAAGATCGATCTCGGGATTGCGTTTAAAGAAATTGCCGCCGTGCTCCTGGGCCATACAGCCGATGATCCCGATCACAAGACGGGGGTTTTCTTCTTTGAGCTTCTTGAAGTGACCCAAGCGTCCGAAAACCTTCTGCTCGGCGTGATCCCGCACACTGCAGGTGTTGACGAGGATCACGTCGGCGCCGTCCATGGAGGGCGTCTGGGTATAGCCCTTCTCTAAAAGGAGACCCGACACCGCCTCGGAGTCCCGCTCGTTCATCTGACATCCAAAAGTCTGGAAAAATAGTTTTTTCATAAAATAAACAAAGAATCGTGCCTCTTCTTATGACGGATATATAATAGCAAAAATGT
>JACPXO010000140.1 GCA_016196505.1 Candidatus Omnitrophota bacterium | reverse complement strand
TATCGCCTCTTGAAGGAGAAAAAACTTCCCGGTTTCAAGGTCGGCGGCCAATGGCGCACGAAAAAAGAAGTGCTCGATAACTATCTCCTAAAGGAAATCGACAGAGGCCCCTCAGATCTAAAAAAGAAGTAATTATTCCGGCTCTGTTTCATCATGAACGCTTTGGAGAAGTCCGTTTTCGAGCCGTCTAAGAGGACCCGGCAGATCGCGTTTGTTCTGTGGGTGACGTTGGCGCTCAATTGTGTCGTTGCGCTCTTGAAGGTGATCTTTGGCGTCTTGACGTACTGCATGGTGATCGTTGCGGACGGTCTGCACTCGTTCTCTGACGGCGCCTCGAACGTCATCGGACTCATCGGCATTTACCTTTCCGGCGCTCCCGCCGACCAGGACCATCCGTACGGCCATCAAAAGTACGAGACTTTCGCCTCCGTCGTCATCGCTTTTTTCCTTTTTTTAGCCGCTTTCGGCATCTTGCGCGAAGCGGTGATCGGCCTCATCAAGCCCAAAGCCCCCGAGGTGAATCTCGTGAGTTTCGTCGTCATGGGGGGCACCTTCCTGGTGAATCTGTTCGTCGCGGCTTATGAGAGACGGAAAGGCCGCGAGCTCAAGAGCGAGCTTCTTTTGAGCGATTCGTGGCACACCGTGAGCGATCTTTTTGTGACGGCTTCGGTGATCGTGGCCCTCATCGGTATCCGTCTTGATGTCCCACGACTCGACGCCTTATTTTCTCTCCTGATCGCGGGGGTGATCCTTGTCATTGCCGTCCGCATCCTGAAACGTAGCTCCGACGTACTCTGTGACAAAGCCATGCTGGACCCAGGCCGCATCGAACGCATCGTCCGAGCTGTGGGGGGTGTCAGGGATTGCCATGAGATCCGGACACGGGGGAGGATCAACGATATCTACGTGGATCTGCATGTCCTGGTGGACAATAACATGACGGTGCTCGCCTCGCATCACCTGGCCAACGTGATCGAAAACGACATCCGCAGAGAGATCCCCGAGGTTCATGACGTGGTCGTGCATGTCGAGCCCGCGACCCATGATCATCAGGAACTGGAGCCCAAGCCATGAGATGGGGTCCCGGCTCGAGAAAGATCATGGTGATCGATGATGACCCGAGTTTTTTGAACATGGTACGCGGGTTCTTTCAATCCAAAGGATACGAGGTGTTCTCGGCGGAGAAATTGGAGGACGCCGGCGACCTTTACCGGCGTGAGAAGCCGCGCGTGATCTTATTGGATTTCAAGTTTCCCCGGACGACAGGTGAGAAGATCATGCCGGTGCTCCAAAGCGCCGACTCGAGGGTCCAGGTGATCGTGATCAGCGGATGCCTCAGAGAAGAGGTCGAAGAAAAATTCAAAGGGCTTGGCTATTTCGCGTTCTTTGAAAAAGGGGGGCTGTCGCTCGAGAGGGTGAAAGAAAAGGTCGACGAAGCGCTCAGTCTCTATTGATCCTACCCCCCGTCTCTAAACCCGATTTTTGCTTGACAAACACCCAGGGCCCTTGTATACTCCTACCCAGTAGGGGTATAAGATGCTGAACGAACAATCCAAAAAAGAAGCGTTGACCCGGCTTAAGAAGATTGAGGGCCAGATCCGAGGACTGGAACGCATGGTCGATGACAAGCGCTACTGCATCGACATCCTCGACCAGGTGTCGGCTGTCCGGAGGGCGCTTGACAGCGTAAGCATGCTGCTCATGAAAAACCATGTGAACACCTGCGTTACGCATGCCATCAAGGCCGACAAAGGCAAAAAATTCGTTGATGAACTCATCGGTTCAGTAGAACGTTTCGTGCGTTAAGCGCGTCAATTGGGAGGTAAGGGATGCAAAGCAAAACGCCGGTAGGGATAGGGGCCCTGATGGGTCTTTTGTTTTTTTCATTTCAAGCTTACCCCTTAAGCGCGGCGCCGGAAATCCCGTCTCCTACGGACAAACCACCGGCGTCAACCCGTCTTTCTGATCTCATCCGGGAAGCCCATGACAAGAATCCGGGCTTACGCGCCAAAAAACAGGCCTATGAGTCGGCCAGGGCCAAGGTGGTAAAGTCTTGGCTTCCCGACGATCCGATGGTGGGCGTCGACGTGGAGGGGCAATCGGATCCTTTTAAAACGGGCAGCCGGATGAACTATGAATACATGGTCTCGCAAACCATCCCTTTTCCGACCAAACTTTTTCTGAACGGTGCCGTCGCTTCCAAAGAAGCGGACATGGCTTACCAAATGTTCAAGGAAGAAGAAAGAACGGTTACCTGGAAGATCGAACAGCCCTCCTATCGGCTTTTCCTTTCAAAAAGGACACTCGCGGCCCTCGAGGAAAATAAAGAACTCTTGAACCAGCTTTCCAACGTGGTCAAATCCCGTTATGAATCAGGAGCCGTGAGCCAGTCTGATTATCTCAAAGTGCAGATTGAGCTCGCGCAGGTCTCGATCGACGTATTCGATTGGCGCCAGAAAGAACACATCGCGGAAGCGACCGTGTCACGGTACTTGAACAAGCCGCCGGATACCTCCTATGCGATAGAAGAGAAACCGGTCCGTACCCCCTTGGCCTTTTCACGGGTTGATCTTGAAAAGGCCGCTTTGGAAAAACGCCCCGAGCTTAACGCACTTAAAATAGGGGTGGATCGCGCCAAAGACGCCCGTGTCCTCGCGCACACGGAATGGCTCCCCGACATTACCGGACGAATCGAGGCCAGAAAATTCAAAGGGGAGGACACGATCCGTGAAGTTGACAATTTTATCGGCGTATCTTTTCCGGTGTGGTCGCTCTTGAAAGGGATCGGCGGGGGCTGGAGAAGCGCGGATGAAGACTTGCGCGCGGCCGAGTCGCTTTACGAGGACATGAAAAATGAGGTACTGCACAAGGTTCATGAGGCCTATTCGGAATTTCTCTTGGCCGAGAATGCGCTGAATACTTACGAAAACATCATTCTGCCTCAGGCAAAACAGCAGGTGGATGTCTCCTTATCCGCTTACGAGGCCGGCAAAACGGATATCTTGAATTTAATCGATGCCCAGCGGACACTTAAAAGCGTGCAGATCAGTTATGCCAAGGCCATGTCCGATTATGAGATGGCGCTTTCTGACCTGCGTCTGGCGGTCGGGGATGATTTGACGGGTTAGTTAAAGGAGGCTGATCTCCATGCGTACTAAAAAGACGGTTTTTTGGCTGGTTGTTTTCTCGCTGACGTTAGGTCTTTTCTTTAATTTATATTCGCATTTTAGTCTCAAAGAAGCGGTAGCGGCCAGATCCTCGACAGGCGCCAAAACATATTATTGCCCGATGCATCCGAGTGTCGTTTCGGACAAGCCCGGGGATTGTCCCGTCTGCCACATGCGTCTTATCCCGGCCGAAGGCGAGAAAACTGCGTCTTCCGGAGCGGTTGTAAGTCCAGACGAAGGAGCGGCGAAAGACCCGAACGCGATCTGCGTTCTCCATGAGTGCCCGATGGTGAAAGAAGGCCAACCCTGCCCTATGCTTATTCTCGCTGAAAAAGGAGAAAAACTTAAGTGTCCCGTTTGTGATGAAGCGATCGCGACGGAAACCGGCCCCAGGAGGATCCTATTCTACCGTCACCCGATGCGGCCGGAGGTGAGTTCCCCAGTTCCAGCTAAAGACGAAATGGGCATGGACTATATTCCCGTTTACAGCGATGAAATTGGCGGAAAAGAGTCCGGGCGGCCTTCACTCACCGGCTACGCCTCTATCTTGATCAGTCCAGAACGGCAGCAGCTCATCGGCATCCGCACCGGCATTGTCGAGAGAAAAGAAGCGTTTAAAACCGTCCGCGCGGCGGGTAGGATCGCCTATGACCCTGATCTATATCAAGCTGAATCGGAGTATCTCGAATCGCACAAGTCGTTTCTCAAAGCGCAGAGCGGCGGTGACGCGAGTGCCATGGATTGGTCGTCGAAGCTTCTCGAGAGCGCCAAAACAAAACTGACGCGAATGGGGTTAAATGCGGGGATGATCCAAGAGTTGGGAACCCAAGCCGGCCCGGATAAAAGTCTCCTCTACGCGGTGCCGGACGGCAACGCCTGGGTTTACGCGGACATTTATGAATACGAAATTCCTTTGGTTAAAGTCGGTGATGAACTGAACGTCCAAGTCTCTTCGTCACAGGGCAAGGCCCTTAAAGGGATCATCCGAGCGGTGGACACGGTAGTGAATCCGTCGACGCGCACCGTGCGGGTCCGCGCTCTTGTGAAGAACGAAGCGGGGATGCTGAAACCGGATATGTACGTGAACGTGTGGCTGGAAATGAGTCTCGGAGAAGCTATTCTTGTTCCCGAAGAGGCGATTTTCTTCGCGGGAGAAACCAAGATTGTTTTTGTGGACAAAGGCCGCGGACTATTTGAACCCAGGCAGGTGGTTTTAGGGCAAAAGACTGAAAACACTTATGTGGTGAACAAAGGATTGTCGGAAGGCGAAAAAGTGGTGACGAACGGGAATTTTCTGGTGGATTCGGAGAGCAAGCTCAAAGCCGCTTTGAGTTCGATAGGAAGCCATTCGCACGGGGGCTAGTTTTTATGGTCAAGAAGCTCATCGAGTTTTCCGCCCGCAACAAGTTCCTCATCCTCATCCTGACCTTTGTCGCGATGTTGTTCGCGGTAAGGTCCATGCAGAACGTTCCCTTGGACGCCATCCCGGATCTTTCCGACACTCAGGTCATCGTTTACTCCAAATGGGACCGCAGTCCCGACATCATCGAAGATCAGGTGACTTACCCGATCGTGACGGCTCTTTTGGGCGCCCCCAAGGTCAAGGACATCCGCGCGTTCTCGGACTTTGGCTTTTCTTATGTTTACATTATTTTCGAAGATGGGACAGACATTTACTGGGCCAGAACGCGCGTTCTGGAATACTTAAGCAAAATCCTGCCGAAACTTCCCGAGGGCGTGCGCACGGAATTGGGGCCCGACGCCACCGGGGTTGGCTGGGTTTATCAGTACGCGCTTGTCGACAAAAGCGGCCGGCACGGTCTGCAGGAATTGCGGAGTTTTCAGGACTGGACGCTTCGCTATCAGTTGCAGTCGGTGACGGGTGTCGCGGAAGTGGCCTCCATCGGCGGTTTTCAAAAACAATACCAGGTGATCCTGGACCCCAATAAACTTTCTTCCTATAACATCCCGATCATGGATGTGGTGGAGGCCATCCGTCAGGGCAACAATGACGTCGGCGGGCGGCTCCTTGAGTTTTCCGGAGCCGAATACATGGTCCGCGGCCGCGGTTACGCCAAGTCCGTGAAGGACATCGAAGATATCGTGGTGAGCACGAGCCCCCAAGGCACTCCGGTGCTTATAAAAAATCTGGGTCAGGTAGCCATCGGTCCCGATATCCGGCGCGGTGTCGCGGATCTCGATGGCGAAGGGGACACGGTCGGCGGCATCGTTGTGATGCGTTACGGCGAGAATGCGCTGAACGTCATTGACCGGGTGAAAGAAAGGATCAAAGAACTCAAGCCCTATTTTCCTGAAGGCATAGAACTGGTCCCCGTCTATGACCGTTCCGAGCTCATTCATCGTTCCATTGACACGCTCAAGGAACAGCTCCGCGATGAAATGATCATCGTGAGTCTTGTGATCCTTCTCTTTCTCTGGCATATCCCTTCGGCCATTATCCCCATCGTGACGATCCCGATCTCCGTCATCCTCGCTTTTATCCCGATGTACTACATGGGGCTTACCTCCAACATCATGTCGTTGGCGGGGATCGCGATCTCCATAGGGGTGTTGGTGGATGGCGCGATCGTGGAAGTGGAGAACGCCTACAAAAAACTTGAGCTTTGGCAGGCCGGAGGCCGACACGGGGATTTCCATGAGGTGCGCTTGAATGCCCTGAAGGAAGTAGGGCCTTCGGTGTTCTTTTCACTGCTCGTGATCGCGGTCGCCTTCATGCCGATATTTGCTTTGGTGAACCAGGAAGGGCGTCTCTTTAAACCGCTGGCCTTTTCCAAAAATCTCGCGATGGCCATCGCGGCCATCCTGGCCGTGACGCTTGACCCGGCCATGCGTATGCTTTTTGCAAGGATGGACTATTTCACGTTCAAGCCGCTGTGGGTCCAAAAGATCGCGAATGCCGTTCTCGTCGGCAGATATTACCCCGAAGAAAAACACCCGGTAAGTCGTTTTTTGTTTAAGGTGTACGAGCCGGCGGCCCGTTTTGTTTTGAAAAACCGAAAAAAAACCATTCTTACCGCCGCCATTTTGTTTTTACTGACGATACCCTTTTATTTCCGATTGGGAACCGAGTTCATGCCTCACCTCAATGAGGGGGTGGTGCTTTACATGCCGACGACGCTTCCCGGCATCTCAGTCACCGAAGCCCAGCGGCTCATGCAAATTCAGGACAAGATCCTGAAAACCGTCCCTGAGGTAGAAAGGGTTTTTGGGAAGGCGGGCCGCGCCGAAACCTCCACGGACCCGGCGCCTTTCTCGATGATGGAAACGGTGGTCGTGTTGAAACCGGAGGGCCAGTGGCGGGAGGTCAAGCGCTGGTATTCCTGGATGCCTCGTGTCTTGCGTGAACCTTTCCGCCACGTTTGGCGCGACAGGATCACCTACGAGGATCTTATCAATGAGATGGACCAGAAGCTTCGTTTCCCCGGCGTTTCGAACGCCTGGACCATGCCGATCAAAAACCGCATCGACATGTTGTCGACCGGTATTCGCACGCCGATCGGGGTCAAGATCTACGGCTCGGACCTGGGACAGATCGAAAAGATCGGCATGCACGTCGAAACGGCGCTGAAAAACGTGAAAGGGACCCGCAGTGTTTACGCGGAGCGCGTGACCGGAGGTTATTTCGTCGATTTTGAATTAAAGAGGGAAGAGCTAGCCCGTTACGGGCTTTCGATCCAGGACGTTCAAATGGTCATTCTTTCGGCGATCGGCGGCGAGAATATCTCGACCACCGTTGAGGGCCGGGAACGCTATCCGATCAACGTGCGCTATGGCCGGGAGTTCAGGGACGATGTGGACGCGCTGAGGCGTGTGCTCGTGCCCGTCAGATCAGGCGCGCAGGTGCCTCTGGCTCAGCTAGCCGATATTCGTCTTGTGCAAGGGCCGGCCATGATCCGGGACGAGAACGGGCGTTTGTCGGGGTATGTCTATGTGGATATTACCGGCCGTGATATTGGCGGGTACGTGGAAGAGGCCAAAAAAGTCGTGGCGAAAGAAGTGAAGGTCCCTGAGGGTTATTTTCTTTACTGGAGCGGCCAGTATGAAAACATGATCCGCGTGAGAAAACGCTTGGCGCTTGTCGTGCCGGTGACTCTTTTCCTGATAACCATCCTTCTTTATATGAACACGAGGTCCTGGATCAAAACCGGCATTATTTTCCTGGCCGTTCCTTTTTCACTCATCGGCGCCGTGTGGTTCCTTCATTTTCTGGGGTATAACGTGTCCATTGCCACCTGGGTTGGGATGATCGCTTTGATGGGCTTGGACGCGGAGACGGGTGTTTTTATGCTCCTTTATCTTGATCTCGCTTACGAAGAGGTGCAGAGAACCGGGAAAATGAAAACCAAAAAAGATCTCGAGGAAGCTATTATTCACGGTGCCGTAAAGCGCATTCGCCCGAAGATGATGACGGTGATGGCCGCGATGATGGGGCTTATGCCGATCATGTGGTCGATGGGGACTGGCGCGGATGTCATGAAACGGATCGCCGCCCCGATGATCGGTGGACTGGTGACAAGTTTTATCATGGAGCTTTTGGTCTATCCTCCGATCTACTCTCTGTGGAAATGGAACGACAAAAAAAATGAGCTCAGAACACCCGGCGTCGTGCTGTCATAACCCGGAGGCCCCCGCCTCCCGGCCCTGGTTCACCAACAAAACGGTGTTGGCGATCGGGCTTGTCCTTTGTTTTGTCGGTCTATCCTACCGTTTTGAGGCCTTGGTTCTCTTTCGGGAGAACCTTGTCATGTATTTCAGGGCGATCACCGCGGCGGTGGCGTTGGGTTTTGTGCTCGGGGGGATCTTGGAGCGGTATGTCCCTCGGGAATACGTGTCGCGGCTCTTGGCCGAAAAAAAGAAGCGTTCGATTTTTTTCGCGGTGCTCCTCGGGTTTCTCATGAGCGCCTGCAGCCACGGGATCCTGGCCCTTTCCATGGAACTTCATAAAAAAGGCGCCTCAACGCCTGTCGTCGTGGCTTTCCTGTTGGCAAGCCCCTGGGCAAATTTGCCGATCACGCTGATGCTTCTCGGATTCTTCGGGTGGAAGGCGCTTTACATCATTTTAGGGGCGCTTTGGGTGGCGTTCAACACCGGCCTTGTGTTTCAATGGCTGGAAAAGCGGTGTTGGGTCGAAGCCAACCGCCACACCCTCGAGGTGAAAGAAGGTTTCTCCATCCTCGAAGATGTGAAGAAAAGAGCGCAGGGCTACCGGTTTTCTTTGGCGGGGCTAAAGAGAGATATCGCCGCGATCTTCAAAGGATCGATTTCGTTGGCGGATATGACGCTTCCCTGGATCCTGATCGGGGTGGTGCTTTCGGGACTGGCCGCCGCGTTCATCCCGGCTCAGTTTTTTCACCGCTATATGGGCCCGAGCGCGCTCGGGCTTTTAGCGACGCTGGGGCTTGCGACGGTGATGGAGGTATGTTCTGAAGGAACAGCGCCGCTTGCCTTTGAAATTTTTAAACAAACAGGGGCTTTCGGCAATGCGTTCGTATTTCTCATGGCAGGGGTGGTGACGGACCTCACCGAGATCAGTCTTGTCTGGGCGAATGTAGGGAAAAAAGCGGCCATTTGGATCCCCATTGTCTCTGTACCGCAGATCGCTATTTTGGGGATGCTCGCGAACCGTTTATTTCATTAGAAGGAGCGAACAAAAATGGACAAAAAAATTAAAGTAGGGATTATCGCGGTGCTTGCTTTTTTTGGCCTGGGTTTTGTGATCAATGGTCTCTTTGATGGGCTCATCGAATCGTCACTTTCCAAGGCAGCCCATGTGCCCGTACGCGTAGGGAGCACACGGGTGGATCTTTGGTCCCAATCCATCGCGCTTCGGAATTTGGAGGCCTTAAACCCCAGGGGATTCAAGGAAAGAAGGATGCTTGATGTGCCGCTCGTCGCCATTCATTTTGACCTTCCCGCGCTTGGGAAAGGCCAGCTTCATCTTAAAGAAGTGAGACTTCATCTTAAGGAACTCAGCGTGGTCAAAAATAGGGACGGTCGTTTGAACGTGAATGCCGTGAAGGCCGATAAGGCCGAACGCGAAAAAACTCAACAAACCGGCCGTAAATCCAAGCTTGTCATCGACAAGTTGTATTTGACTATCGACCGCGTCGTCTATAAGGATTTTACGGGTTCAGAAATCCCCCGTGTGAGCAGTTTTGAGATCGGGATCCAGGACCGCTTGTACACGAATATTGAGAACCCGAGCGTATTGGTCGGGCTTGTCATGTTCGAGACCTTGACGCGAACCACGCTTTCGTCGCTGGCTCATCTGGAGCTCGTGGATTTTAAGGATCAGGGGTCGTTGGCGCTCACCGAGGGTTTCGGTTTCGTCAAAGGGGGTGGCAAGAAAGTCGAAAAAGCCGCTAAAGGCCTTCTGGAAAGCATTTTCTAATCTCTCACCCATTTTAATCGTAACTTAATATGTATTAATAACTTAAGATTATATATCCCGCTTTCCTTTTTTAATTATTTTTGATTAATATTACTTAAAATAGTTGACAATTAGTAATAATTGTATTATACTTTACGTTAAGAGGAAAAACGCGATGGAAAACAACGACACCGAACCGAAGTCAAAAGAACAACGCCCCGAGAGGACGCAGATCATGACCACTAAGGAAGTGGCCCGTTATCTTGGTGTTCATGAAATGACCGTTTATCGCTGGCTGAAAAAAGGGGTGCTTCCGGGTTTTAAGATCGGCGGCCGTTGGCGGAGTAAAAAAGATCTTTTGGATGATTACCTCATGAAACAAATGGGGGAAAGAGGCCACGCCGATTGAATTGTCCCGCCCGGACTGGTACACTGACTCAGTAAATCCAATCGTCTAAAATGAGAGATATTTTCAAATGAAGATCGTTCTGGTCACGGGAGCCGCCGGGCTTGTCGGCAGCGAGGCGGTGGAGTTTTTTTCGGGAAAATTCGACCGCGTGGTGGGGGTGGACAACGATCTGAGAAAAGAGTTTTTCGGGAAAGAGGCCTCCACCGAGTGGAATCAGAAACGGCTTTTGGCGGAGGTGGCTAAGTACGAGCACGTGCCCTTGGACGTCCGGGACCAGCCGCGCATCGAAAAGCTCTTCAAAAAATATTCAAGCGATATTACCCTCGTCGTGCACGCGGCCGCTCAACCGAGCCACGATTGGGCGGCGGGCGATCCCTTCACGGACTTTACGGTCAACGCCAACGGCACCCTGAATCTTCTCGAAGCTACACGCCACCATTGCCCCAAGGCCGTTTTCATCTTTACTTCCACCAACAAGGTGTACGGAGACACGCCGAACTCACTGCCACTCAAAGAACTGGACTCCCGCTGGGAGCTCGAAGAAAGCCACCCTTACTCGGAGCACGGCATCGATGAAACGATGAGCATTGACGCTTGCAAACACTCGTTATTCGGAGCGTCGAAAGTGG
>JACPXO010000005.1 GCA_016196505.1 Candidatus Omnitrophota bacterium | reverse complement strand
CTGAAGCGATCTCGCTTTCCGCCTGAATGAAACAAGCGTCGACCTCGGGGGTGATGCGGCTCAGGTATTCGGTGACTTCATTGACGGGAGTAATGGGATACCCGGCGGCGAAAAGAAATTTTTGAAGGCGCGTGGGATTGGGGCCCGCGCTCTCGATGGCCCACGTGATGGCGCCATGGATCAGGGCAAGATTGCCGTTCGAGAGTACCTTAGGCATAGTGCGTCATCTTCGGCTGGGTCTCTGCCGGATGCCCGTTGTGAAAGCCGTTTTTTGAAGGCGCTATCGCGCTGAGAACTTCCTCTTTGATCTTTTGGACGGATAACCCCAAACCGTCCAGCAGTGCCTCGCGTTTTCCATGGTCAATAAAGCGATCCGGGATCCCCAGCGTCCGGATCGCCGGCCAGGAGTTGAGCTTCCCTCGTCCGACGGCTTGCTCGAAAAGCTGAAGCACAGCGCTTCCAAAACCGCCGGAAAGCGCTCCTTCTTCGAGCGTAAGAATAAGGGATTTTCCCCGAGCCATGCGTAAAATAAGTTCTTCATCGAGGGGCTTGGCAAAACGGGCATTGACGACCGCGGCACTGATGCCTTCTTTTTCCAGCAACAACGCCGCTTCAAACGCCGGGTAGACCATGCTTCCAAAAGCCAAAAATAGCGCGTCACAACCGTCACGCAACACTTCCGCTTTCCCCGCTTCAATCCCCGACGGCTCCACCTCTCTTAAAGGAGAAGCAGATTCCTCGGAAACCGCGCCTCTCGGGTAACGCACCGCCACCGGGCCGGACAAGTGTCCGGAAGCGTACTCGACCATGCGCCTGAGTTCCCTCCCGTCCCGGGGGGCCATGACGGTCATGCCGGGAAGTTTTCTTAAGTACGCAATGTCGAAAACACCATGATGGGTCGGCCCATCTTCCCCGACAAGTCCCGCGCGGTCCAGGCAAAAGATCACGGGCAATCTCTGAAGCGCCACATCGTGAATGATCTGGTCATGAGCGCGCTGTAAAAAGGTGGAGTAGATAGCCACGAGCGGCCGCGCGCCGGCTTCCGCCAGGCCCGCGGCAAAGGAAACCCCGTGTTCCTCGGCGATGCCGACATCAAAAAAACGGTCGGGGAATTTCTTGGAAAACTCCACAAGCCCGGTGCCGTCGCACATCGCCGCGGTGATCGCGACGATCTTGGGGTCTTTTGAGGCAAGCTCCACGGCCGCTTCGCCAAAAACATGGGTGTAGGTTTTCACGGTGGACGGTTTTTTGACCGCGCCCGTTCGGATATCGAAAGGGGTGGACGCGTGCCATTTGGCGGGATCGAGCTCCGCGATGGGATATCCTTTGCCTTTCTTGGTGACCACGTGAAGAAGGATAGGCCCCTTGATCCGGGAAATGTTCCTCAAAATTTCCACCAAACCTTCGATGTGATGGCCGTCCAGCGGCCCGAAATACCTGAAGCCCAGCTCCTCAAAAAGAAGCCCGGGAACAAAAAGATGTTTCAGACCCTCATCGATCTTTTTGGCTTTGGCGACCATACGGCCGCCGACGCGCGGGATCCTTTTAAGGCCGGAAACGATGTCCTGTCTCAGATGATTGTAAAAACGGCTGGACAAAAATTTATTGAACGACTTGCTCAAAGCGCCGACGGTCGGCGAGATGCTCATCTCATTGTCGTTTAAAATGACGATGAGGTCGTCTTTGAGATGCCCGGCATGGTTCAGCGCCTCGAACGCCATGCCGCTCACGAGCGACGCGTCTCCGATGACGGCGATGACCTTGCCCCCGGAAGAGCCGGTACCCAACACCCTGTGCCCGACGGAGATCCCAAGCGACGTCGAAAGGGAAGCGCCGCCATGGCCTGTCGTGAAAACGTCGTGCTCGCTTTCGTCCTTATTCGAAAAACCGCTCAAACCCCCCGGCTGCCTAAAAGTGCGGAATGGCGCCTTGCGGCCCGTCAGGATCTTGTGGGTATGCGCCTGGTGTCCGACGTCCCACACGATCGAGTCGTGCGGGGTTTTAAAACAGTAATGGAGCGCCAGGGTGAGATCCACCGCCCCGAGCGCGGCTCCGAGGTGCCCGCCATTCGTGGACACCACCTCCAGAATGTATTCACGGATCTCCCGCGCGAGCTTCGAAAGCTCACCGACGGGGAGTTCCCTTAAGTCTTCCGGAGAATTTATTTTTTCGAGGAGAGGACCCATATCAGTATTTCCGCGTTAGTACGAAATCAGCGATCTTTTCCAACCCATTGGCTTTTTGGCCGAACAGCGAAAGCTCTTTTTTCGCTTGACCCAGGAGACGTTCGGCCTCTCTTTTGGCTTCGGCGGGACCTAGCGTCTTAGCATACCCTTCCCCGTCAAGAATGTCATCCACAATTTGAAATAGAAGCCCAAGGGATCTGCCATAACGGTAAAGCCACTCGATCTCGCGGTCCGACCCTCCCCCGAGAAGCGCGCCGACCCTCGTCGAAACGGCAATGAGCGCCCCGGACTTATGAGTATTGATGTATTCCAGGGTCGGAAGGTCCATCTCTTTGCCCTGGAACTCCATATCCACCGCCTGTCCGCCCACCATCCCGTGAGTCCCGCCGGCTTCGGCGATCAGGGAAATGACCTGAAGCCGCCGCTTCATCTCGCCGGGAGTTTCGGCGCCGGACGGTTCACTTAAAACCCGGAACGCCAGGGTCAAAAGGGCATCCCCTACAAGAAGAGCCGTGTCTTCGCCGTATTTTTTGTGGCAGGTGGGCGTGCCGCGTCTAAAACTGTCATCGTCCATGCACGGCATGTCGTCGTGGACCAGGGAATAGTTGTGGATGAACTCCACCGCGCAGGCCGCGGGCATCGCTTTTTTTTCATCGCCGCCGACGGCCGCGCAGGCCGCGAGCACCAGCACCGGCCGGACACGCTTGCCGCCGGAAAGCACCGCGTAACGCATGGCCTCGTGCAAAACCGAAGGGTGTTCTTTCACTTTCGGCAGATACGCCGAGAGCCGGCTGTCGATCTTTGCGATCTGCTTTTTAAAATAGGCGTCTAGGTTCAAGGTCGGTTGGACTTTTTCTTCTTGGGTTTGGTCTTCATCAAAACCTCCACCTTTTTCTCGGCCTCGGTGAGCCGCTTGGAACAAATGTCGGCCATGCGAACCCCTTCCTCATAGGATTTGAGGGCTTCT
>JACPXO010000004.1 GCA_016196505.1 Candidatus Omnitrophota bacterium | reverse complement strand
TTGGAAGTCGTTCAATGAATTCAAAAAGCTCGGCCTCGTCGGCTCCGTGGATTCCAAGGTTTACGCAGCTCAGGCCGAGGGCTGTTCTCCGATCGTCACCGCGATACGCGAAAAAAGCGATATCATCAAGCCCGTGAAACCCAAGACCATCGCCAAGTCCCTGGCGATCGGCAACCCCGCGGACGGGCCGTACGCGTGCGACGCGGTGAAGGAAAGCGGCGGGTCGGGCGAATCGGTCACGGACCAGGAGATCGTGGACGCGATCAAACTCCTAGCGAGCACCGAGGGGATCTTCACGGAAACCGCCGGGGGGGTCACGATGGCGTCCGCAAAAAAATTGATCGAAAAAGGGGTCATCCCCAAGAACGAATCGTGCGTGATTTGCATCACCGGCAACGGGCTTAAAACCCAGGAAGCTATTTCGGAACACATCGGCAAACCGTACCGCATCAAGCCGACGCTGGAGTCTTTTGAGAAATCTTTAAGGTCTGAAACGAAGATAAAGGAGGAAGTATGGCAGTCAAAGTAAGGATCCCGACCCCTCTGCAAAAATTAACCAATAACCAGCCCGAAGTGCAGTGCGACGGCGCGACGATCAATGAGATGCTCAAGGATCTCGAGCGCAAGCACCCGGGCATCCAGGAGCGTATCTGCGACGCGGACGGAAAGCTCCGGCGTTTCGTGAATGTCTACGTGAACGAGGAGGACATCCGGTTCCTGCAGGGACAGGACACGAAACTTAAAGATAAAGACGATGTGTCTATCATCCCGGCGATCGCCGGCGGGGCCGGAAAACCGGGGCCGGAGGCCTCCCGAACCGTGAAAAAGCAGGTCATGCTCGTGTTTCCCCAGAACCAGATCAAGGAGCCCGCGGTTTTCCTGATGGCTAAAAAGTTCGATATCATGCCGAACATCCGCCGCGCGCGTGTCACCGAAACCGTGGGGGAGATGACGCTTGAGCTCGAAGGGACCGAGAAAAATCTGGCCCTTGGGCTCAAATACCTCGAGTCGCTCGGGATCAAGGTCGAGCCCGTGACCGGGCAGAGCGCCTCTTAATTTTTTCATGCGGGTTCTTTTATTTGCGGGAGTCCCTGTCCTCGCTTTTTTGGCCGGCGCGGGGTCGGTCGACCTTATTTTTCGCGTGATGAAAGTCCCTCTTCCCTCGGGGCTCATCGGGACCCTGGCGGGCTTGAGCGCGGCGTGCTGGGCGGAGGCCTTAGTGCTGTTTCTGGATTCAAAGAGAAAGAACCAAGGAGGGCGCGTCAAATGGTCAAACGGAATTTTTACGCGGTCACCGCGATAGCCGGAGTTCTGCTTTTGTGCCGGGCGGCCCTGGCGGACGACGGGTTCGTGTCCCAAAAACTCGACCGGGTTCTGCAAAATCAGGAGCGCATTTTGAAAACGCTGGATGAGGTCAAGGAAGAACTGCAGGTGGTGAAGGTCCGGGCGTCGAATCGGTGAAATTTTCCACGCGGACGGTCTATGGTTTAAAAGCGGTACTCGCCCTGGCGGTGCGCTACGGAGAAGGATCACTTTCGGCGTCTCAGATCGCCAAGAAAGAAGGGATCTCCGTGGCGTATCTCGAACAGATCCTCCACACGCTGAAGAAAAAGGGGTTTGTAAAAAGCGTCCGCGGGCCTCAAGGGGGCTATGGGTTGGTGAAGAACCCTTCTCAAACGACGCTGCTCTCGTTTTTCTACTTGCTCACCGGCAAGGACCCTTTTGAAGATTATTCCAAGGTTTCCTCTTTACACGAATTGCACGACAGCGCCATCGCGAATTTTATTTTCTGGAAAAAATTCGCGACTTCCATCGAAAAAACTTTAAGCGAAGTCACGCTGACAGACCTCATCCAAGAGGCCCGCCGCCTTAAAAAAGGCAAGGGCTCGTCCGGTCTTAATTTTCATATTTGATCCGTCTCTTCTCCGTCGTCTTCCATTTATGATATACTGCGCGCATGATTTGTCTGATTGAGTCCAAAGCCGGCGCGAAAAAGATCTCCGAGATGCTGGAAACCTTAGGGGGTTATATCAAGGTGGCTGTTGATATCCGGCGTGGGGTGTTGGCGGGCGGTGGCATCATGCATGCCGATTGTGAAGCGGTCCTTTTGAAATCGGGAAGCAAACAAGTTGATGTCTGGGGCGCCGATTGGTATCCCAAGGAAGAAAAAGTCGAATGTCATTCGTTGATCAATATCCGGCCCCGTCAAAATAACCGATCCATGGAGATACAAGATTCTAAAATTCGCGCGGAGGTCGAGAGGGTAGTTCGGGGGCTTTTGGGATGACGCCTATCGCTGAGTTGAAGAAACGATTTTTGAGCGATCCGACGCCTGTTCGGTTGGGAGCCGTTGCCTCGGATCTGCTGAGGTTAGGTAAGTTGAACCGTTTGCCGGCTGAAAACCGGTCCAGCTATGAAGACGTTTTGAAAGAGACGAAATTGTTTACGGAATGGACGGCCTCCGATTTGTCTTTTGAACAACAACTAAAGATACTGCGGCTTCAAAGAACTCTGGCCCGCCGTTTTTCCAAGGCCGAGGCGACCCAATGGTCGAATAAAATTTTAAATTTATCGGGTCTCTCCGCCAGACCTACCGGAAAAAGCTTGTCATAAGAAGCTTTCCTTGCGCGAAGGTTTAACCGGGTGTTATAATAATACTAGTTTTGAGGTATCTAAGCAAAGTTTAAATTTATATAAGTCATTCTTTTTCATTGACTTATGTTTGTGTGGGCCCATGCAGAGCAAAAAGAGTTTGAGGGAAAAAATCCGGTTACGGCTCAGTTCCCTCAAGCCCTCGGAGCGGGCAAAGCGGAGCCGAAAGGTGGCCCGTCAGCTTTTCCGGCTCGCGGCGTTCAAGACGGCTAAACGCGTTTCTTTCTACGTGTCGCTTTCTCCCGAGGTGGATACCACGTGGATGATAGACCAAGCCCTGGCGATGGGCAAGCGTGTGTTCGTGCCGCTGACTAACTTGGAAAACAAAGAAATTAAACTCTACGAAATTAAAAACCGTTTGAGGGATCTCAAGCCCGGAGTTT
>JACPXO010000122.1 GCA_016196505.1 Candidatus Omnitrophota bacterium | reverse complement strand
GCGATCGATTTTTTCTTTAAGAAAAGCGGCGCTTCGGACGGGTTGCCGGCTTTCGTGAAGAAGGTGCTGGACGAGAATTTGAACGAGCTTGACCTCAATCCTCTCACACGCCTTCCGGGATTTCGGTCCACCGTACTAAAAGTAGAACGCGCGAACCAGTCGGGGGCCCCTTTTTCTATTTTATCCGTGGATTTGAGGAATCTTGGCGCTTACAACAAACTTTATGGGGATGCCCGCGGGGACGAAGTGATCATCGAACTCTCGCGGATTTTGAAGGATACGCTGAAACGGCAAGGGTCCGCCGACGACTTTTTGGGACATCTGGGGGGTGATGATTTTATTCTGGTGACCGCCGCGAAAATGTCCGTACCTATCGCCGAGCGCGTGGTCGAGCGTTTTGACGAGGTCATCCCCCGGTTTTATCATGAGAAAAATCAGAGGCAGGATCTTATGACGGTGTCCGTTGTCATCATGGACGGTGAGCGTGGACGGCCGATCGAGGTGAGCCGGATCGGGTCCATTGCCGGAAAGTTAAAACAGCACACTAAAACCCTTTCCGGCAGTTGCTACGTGAAATACCACGCGCGGCCGGAGACAGAGGCCGCCGGCTCGTCATCTCCTTCCGTAAAAGTCCGTATCCCCGGGCAAAGCCGAAGCGTTCAGGTGCCGGCCGCCGCCGACGACAGTGATAAATACGCCGCCTTTTTCAGACGGCTCATTGAGGAAAGGCGGATCCGGACCGTGTACCAGCCGCTGGTTGACATGAAAAATAAGGCCATCATCGGGTACGAAGCGCTGACGCGGAGTGCGGCAGGGGATAAGGAAGTCGAGCCGTCCCATTTGTTCGAGATGGCCAGGGACTCCGGAAAGATCAAGGAGCTCGACCGGCTTTGTGTTGAATGCGCGCTCGAGACCGGCCAGGCGCTCGGGCCCGGCAAGAAGCTCTTTCTCAATCTAAATCAGGAGACGCTGTTGGATACCAAGCTCATCAAGGAATTATTTCATAAAAGAGGCCGTCTTGATTTCAAGAACT
Organism: Candidatus Omnitrophota bacterium; assembly: GCA_016196505.1. Classification (GTDB taxonomy): domain Bacteria; phylum Omnitrophota; class Gorgyraeia; order 2-02-FULL-51-18; family 2-02-FULL-51-18; genus JACPXO01. The sequence continues at coordinate 1,843 of JACPXO010000122.1, read as the reverse complement.
TTGTGATTGAGGTCACCGAACAGAGTATTTTGAGGTCTTTTGACAGTATCCGCGAATCGCTCATGGAGTTGAAAAATCAGGGGGTCGCGGTGGCGATCGATGACGTCGGAGGAGGGGCGGTCAGTCTAAGGGACGTGACAGTTTTGAAGCCGGATTACATCAAATTTGACCGCTCTCTCGTGCGTCAGATAGACGCGGATATCCCCAAACAGCAGATCATTCTCTCCATGATCCTCTTTGCCGACGGTATCGAGGCGACGACGGTGGCCGAAGGGATCGAGACCCGCAAAGAGTACGAAGCCCTCAAAATTTGCGGGATTCATTTGGGGCAGGGGTACTATTTTGCCAAGCCCGGTCCGGCTTTCCCTGAGGTGACGGGGTAGTTAATAGACATAATTTTTAGATTATTGTTTGTATTTTTTTGGGGGATGATGTATACTCGCTCCATAAGTAGTCTCTGGGATATAAAACACTGTTAATAAGGTCTTAGAATCGTATGCCAAGCACGCTGGAAACCAGATTAAAAAAGCCGGCCCGGGTCACCAATTACATGGAAGAATTGGCGGGGGATCTTTTGGAAGATCTCCTGGACACTGAGTACAAAGGGCCGCGTTTTTCACCTTCCAATATCCAGGATATCAAGGCCCTGGCCTTGAATCGTTTGTGGCCGATGTACGCCACTTCGGAGGCGGGCAAGAGTTTTTTGAGACGTATCGTTGTGGAAGACAAAGTTGAAAAGGATGTCGTGCGCGAACTCAGACTCGCGATCAACATCGTCCGGGCCAATCCCCGCAATCAGCGCTAGTCCCTCCAAAAATTAAGATTTTCTAGTTGTCAGAGTCGTCCTCCGTACTTACAATGAGTCGTTATGGCGTTGTTGGAACTCTTAGCATCTGGCCCCGGTACCGGAAAAACCTCCGCGTGCATCGAGCTTTTTAAAAAAGAAATTTTGAAATCCAGGAGCGGCATTGACAGCCGCTCTTTTTTTATCCTCCCCAGCCAGGAACACGCCGACCGTATCCAGAACCTGGTCCTCAAACAAAACGAAAGCCGCCGGAGCCTGCCTGCCGGCCAAATGGCCGGCCGGCAGGCTCGAGTGGCGGGGCTCTTCAACGCGCACCTTCTCACCCTCGATGATTTTGCGGCGCGTTGCCTGGGCTCCTTCGCCGGAAGCCATCCCACGGATGCCCAGAGAAGCGCGATCCTGAGGGACATTTTGGAATCGCCGGTTTCACTTCCCGCCTTCGCCGCCGTCTCGGGTTTCAAGGGTTTCAGAAAACTCTTTCTGGATACGATCAAGGAGTTTAAATCCAATCTTCTGACCGTCGAGGAATTTGAAAAACTCGCCCAGCCGCTTTTGAAAAACGCCGCCTTCCGGTCCAAATTCAGGGATTTTTCAGTGGTGATCAAGAATTATGAAACGCGCCTGGCTGAGAGATCTTTAAGCGAACCCGAGGACGATATCCGGAGGTTAGTGGAAGAGGGCAAAGGTTTTTCGGCGGCCCTTGTGGTTTTCGACGGGTTTTACCATTTTACGCGCGCTCAGCGCGCCCTCATCGAATCGACGGCCGTGTGGGCCTCGCACGTGGTGGTGACCCTGACCCTGCCCCAAGATCGGGCCCGCCGCGAGCTTTTCGAATACTCGGAGCGGACGAGAAAATTCTTGGCCGGGATCGGCTTTAAGGAAAAGCGCCCCGCCCTGGTTAAAAATCACCGCGCCGAGGATCCGGCGCTCGAGGCCCTTGAAAAAAACCTATTTTTGGATCCACCCGTCCCTTACGCGGGATCTCCGGAGGCCGTGAAGGTGTTCGAGGCGCCCCATCTTCGCGGCGAGGCCGAGATG
>JACPXO010000121.1 GCA_016196505.1 Candidatus Omnitrophota bacterium | reverse complement strand
TTGCACTGGCCGCGCTCGATACGGCCGGTGCCGACGGTGCCGCGGCCCGTGATGGAGAAGACGTCTTCCACGGGCATGAGAAAGGGTTTGTCGACCTCGCGTTTGGGGGTCGGGATGTACTCGTCCACGGCCTTCATGAGATCGAGGATGCACTGGCTCTTTTGGGCGTCGGTGGGGTTATTCAGGGCGTTCAAGGCGCTGCCGCGGATGACGGGGATCTTGTCTCCGGGGAATTGGTACTTGGTGAGGAGTTCTCTCACTTCCACTTCGACGAGGTCTAAAAGCTCTTTGTCGTCCACGGTGTCGCATTTGTTTAAGAAAACGACGATAGCCGGAACCCCGACTTGACGGGCTAAAAGGATGTGTTCCCTTGTTTGGGGCATGGGGCCGTCGGCGGCTGAAACGACGAGAACCGCTCCATCCATCTGAGCGGCTCCTGTGATCATGTTCTTGATGTAGTCGGCGTGGCCCGGGCAGTCCACATGGGCGTAGTGGCGTTTCTCGGTCTGGTACTCCACGTGGGAGACGGCGATGGTGATGCCTCTTTCGCGCTCCTCGGGGGCGTTGTCGATGGTGTCAAAGGGACGCGCCTCGGCTAAGCCCTTCTTGGCCAGTACCGTCGTGATGGCCGCGGTGAGGGTGGTCTTGCCATGGTCGACGTGGCCGATGGTGCCGATGTTAACGTGTGGCTTAGTGCGTTCGAATTTTTCTTTGGACATGGGATCCTCTCCTCTTACCTTCGCCGGCCTTCAGCCGCTTCTGTAGCCGTAGCGCTTTTCACGATCTTGTCCGCGATGTTTTTTGGAAGCGAACTGAGATCCCCGATGACGTCTCCCATGTACTCCTCGGGAGTGGTGACCTCAATATCCATGATGGGCTCCAGCAATATCGAGCTGGCCTGACGCATGCCGTCCCTGAACGCGTACGCCGCGGCCAATTTAAAAGCCAGCTCCGACGAGTCCACCACGTGGAATGAGCCGTCAATCAGTTCAACGATAATATCGGTCGCAGGGTAACCCGCCAAAGCGCCCGTCAGAGAAGATTCCAACACCCCTTGTTTCACCGCCGGGATGTACTCGCGGGGAATGGCTCCGCCGACGATCTTGCTCTCAAAAGCGATGCCCGAGCCCGGTTCGCCCGGCTTCATCGTCAGCACGACATGGCCGTACTGCCCGCGGCCTCCCGACTGCTGAATGTGTTTGCCGACGATCTCGACCTCTTTTGTGATGGTCTCCTTAAAAGCGACCTGCGGCTTGCCGACGTTGGCCTCGACTTTAAATTCACGACGCATCCGGTCGACGATGATCTCCAAATGAAGCTCACCCATGCCGCTGATGATGGTCTCGCCCGTTTCCTGATCATAATGAACGCGCAAGGTCGGGTCTTCTTCCCTCAAGCGGCCTAAGGCCATGCCCAATTTCTCCTGATCGGCTTTGGTGGCCGGCTCGATCGCCATATCAATGACCGGCTCCGGAAACTGCATTCTCTCGAGCACGATCGGATTTTTCTCGTCGCAGATGGAGTCGCCGGTTTCGGTTTTTCTCAAACCCACCACCGCGCCGATGTCTCCGGCGGCGATCTCATCCACGATCTCTTGTTTGTTGGCGTGCATACGCACGAGCTTTCCGATACGCTCTTTCTCATTTTTGTTCGGGTTATAAACATAGGTCCCCGCCGTCAGACGGCCTGAATAAACGCGCACGAACGTCAGTTTGCCGACAAAGGGATCCGTCGCGATCTTGAACGCCAAAGCCGCGAGAGGTTCGTCGGGGGAAGGCTTGCGTGTCAGATCTTCATTCGAATGAGGATGTATGCCTTTTACCGGCGGCAGGTCCAAAGGCGACGGCAGGTAATCCACGATCGCGTCAAGCATAAGCTGAACGCCTTTATTCTTAAAAGATGACCCGCACAGGATCGCTACAAAAGAATTCGAAATGATACTGCGGCGAAGCGCTTTTTTCAGGTCTTCCGTCGTGACCGGCTGGCCGTGTATGAATTTTTCCATCAAGGTGTCGTCGACTTCGGACAATTTTTCCACGAGATCCGCGCGCGCGGCGTCGGCTTCCTTCCTATATTCCTCCGGGACCGGGATGACTTCGTAATGGCTCCCCAGGTCTTCGGTGTGATAAATTTTCGCGTTCATCTCCACGAGGTCTATCTGTCCCATGAACTTGTCCTCAGCGCCCAGCGGCAACTGGATCGGAGCGCTGGAAGCCGTGAGCCGCTCGCGGATCTGGCTTACGACGGCCTTAAAATCGGCGCCGACGCGGTCCATTTTGTTCACAAAGCAAACCCGGGGCACCTTGTAACGGTCGGCCTGACGCCACACCGTCTCGGACTGCGGCTCCACGCCGCCGACCGCGCAAAACACGATGACGGCTCCATCCAACACTTTCAAGGAACGCTCCACTTCCACGGTAAAGTCCACGTGGCCGGGCGTATCGATCAAATTCAAGCGATGGTCTCTCCAGAAACAGGTCGTGGTCGCGGACGTAATGGTGATGCCACGTTCCTGTTCCTGCTCCATCCAGTCCATCGTCGCGGTCCCTTCGTGAACCTCGCCCATGCGATGCACCTTGCCGGTGTAAAACAAAACCCGTTCGCTGGTCGTGGTCTTTCCCGCATC
>JACPXO010000111.1 GCA_016196505.1 Candidatus Omnitrophota bacterium | reverse complement strand
CTTTGCCCGGCGCGAGCATGAACGGCGCTGGCCGGCCTTGTCTATTGAGCAATTGATAAATCTAGCGCGGGCGCATGGCCTAAGCGGCATCGAAGTTCCGCTGGCGCACTGTGTCCCAGGCTTATCAAAAACCGCCTTGACCCAGTTGAAGAAAAACACGGATAAGGCGGGGTTGTTTCTCTCCGTGGACGCCGAAGTCGCCGGTGATAGTACCTTTTCAGAAACGTTGGCGGCGGCTTCACATTACGGCGAATCTTTTGTCCGGGTCAAGCTCAGTAAAACACTCGGAGGAAACCGTTACTTGACTTGCGCGGACCCTCGCGAATCGTTCACCCAAACCCTTCATCGCTTAAAACAGATTGCGCCGCTCGCGCGAAATGCGGGGATAAAGATCGCCATCGAAAACCACCAGGACGTCACTTCCGAGGAACTTATTCGGCTGATCCAAGAAGTCGGGCAGGATGTGCTTGGAGTGAATTTTGACACCGGCAGCGCTTTGGCTACCTGCGAAGATCCCGTGGAATTCGCCTCCGCCATCGCCCCGTACCTCCTGAACCTTCATTTAAAAGACTATCGGCTGGCCTCGGGGCCGCAAGGATTTCGCCTGGTCCGCTGTTCCTTAGGACACGGCGTGGTCGATTTTCAGGCGATTTTCAAGGTTGCCCGGGAGCACGCCCTGTCAGGTACACGCGCCAGCATTGAATTGGGGGCCGTGGTGGCGCGGGAAGTTCATTGGCTTAATCCCGCGTACTGGCGGGCGTACCCTGAACGCACCGCCGGCAAGCTTGTGCCATTTTTGCGTTTGCTTTTAGATCGCCTGGAAGCCGATGAGTCGGCCTGGCAAACCCCATGGGAACGCGAAGAAACCCATGAACAGCTTGAGCGGACAGAACTTAAAGAATTATTCGAGAGCGTTGAGTTTTTAAGATCCTTGGGCGCGTCTATTGGCGAAGGGGTCCCTAAGGCGTTGACCACCTTGTCCGAATTAGGATCCCCCGAAACCCTGGGAGCTCACCGATGAAAGGATCGCTCGAAGGGGTTCGCATCGTGATCACGGGTGCCGGGCGCGGTCTGGGCCGCTTTTATGCCCTGCACTTGGCCGAATGCGGCGCCGACGTGGTTGTCCACGACATCAGCCAAAAAGCGGCTTCTGTATACGGCGAGGCCGCTTCGCTCACGGAAACAGTGAATGCGATTCGTGCTGCCGGCCGGCGATGCGCGGGGATAACCGCAGACCTCACCGATGCCAAGTCCTGCCAGCAGTTTGCCGAAGAAGCCCGCGAAGCTCTGGGAGGCCAGGTGGACGTGCTCATCAACAACGCGGGAGGAGACGTGATCGGCGCTGACGCCGACGCCGCCGGCAGTAAACCCAGCCCCAATGACGCATTCATTCCCGAGGACCAGCTCACCGCCGTTTTAAACCGTAACTTGTTGACATGCATGCATAGTTGTCGCGCGTTTCTGCCTTCTATGATCAGCGCGGGCCGCGGCAAGATCATCACTATCGCCTCCGTGGCGGCCATCAAAGGGACCGCCGGCGAGATCACCTATGCAGTGAGCAAAGCCGGCGTGGTGCACTACACAAAATGCCTGGCGACCCAATTACGTCCCAAAGGAATCACCGTGAACTGCATTGCCCCGGGGCCGACGCGTTCAGGCCGCTTTCTCGCAACGCTGGCGCAACGCGGCGCCACGGACACGAGCCGCCTGAAAGCCACGTCACCCCTTGAACGTTTGGGAGAGCCGTCCGATGTGGCGGGAGTGGTGGAATTTTTCTGCAGCCCACTTTCGGATTTTGTCAGCGGGCAAGTTCTTGTCGTGGATGGGGGACAACATTGCTAAATCTTGACCTGGATGGAAAAGTGGGCATTATCACCGGCGCGACCGGGGGGTTAGGCGCTCCCATCGCCAAAACGCTCGCTGAACAGGGTGTTACCACCGTATTGGTCGGGCGCCGCGCGGACGCCTTGGACGCCGTCGCCAAAAAGATCGGCAAACGGGCTCTGGCCTGGTCGTGTGACGTGACGAACGAATCGGACATCGCCAAACTTGTCAGCGGGATAGAAAAAAAATTTGGACGCGTCGACATCCTCGTCAATTGCGCGGGGATCAATATACGAAAATCCGCCGTGGATCTGTCTTCCGACGATTGGCGGGCCGTCATGGAAACTAATTTGACAGGACCGTTTCTCTTGTCAAAAGCGGTGCTCCCGGGAATGCTGAAACAGCGCTTCGGACGTATCGTCAATATTGCCAGCATCTTCAGCTTTGTCACATGGGAACGCAGAGCGGCTTACTCCGCCAGCAAAGGAGGCCTGCTTCAACTCACCAAAACCCTGGCTCTTGAGGTCGTCACCCAGGGAGTCACCGTGAATGCGATCTGTCCCGGCGTATTCAAAACACCGATGAACGAACAACTGCTCCGAGACGCTGCCCATCAGGATTTTTTAAAGTCTATCCCCATGAGACGTATGGGCGAACCCGAAGAACTCTCAGGGTTGGTCGCTTATCTCTGCGCTCCGCAAGCCGCCTATATCACCGGCGCCGCCTTTATCGTCGACGGCGGCTGGACAGCCCGGTGACCTTTCTAAAACCGTGTCTCGCGGTCACCGTGCCCGGGTTCGGGAGCGTGGGGGGAGAGGCGCTGAAACGGCTTAGACGATCTGGATTCAAGATCCGGCTAAACACCCTCCCACGAGCTCTCCGTGACTCCGAAACAATCGCGATGTGCCATGACGCTGTGGGAGTGATCGCCGGGGTCGAATCATGGAACGCCTCAGTGCTCGCTCGTTGCCCACGGCTCAAAGTCATTTCCCGTATCGGAGTCGGCCTGGACCAAATTGACCTCTCGGCGGCGCGGCGCAAAAAAGTTACCATACTCACCACCCCGGGACCGGTCGTGGAGCCCGTCGCCGAAATGACGCTAGGCATGATATTGGGTCTTTTACGTCAATTCCCCATCCATAAAGAAGCCATGGCCGGGCATCGTTGGGAACCGAGCCCCGGGAAATTATTAGCCGGCAAAACGCTGGGTATCGTGGGCTTGGGCCGTATCGGCCGCCGGTTAACCGAGTTAATAGCTCCCTTTGGGTTAAAGGTCTTGGTATTCGAAAAGGCCCCTGACCAGGCGTTTTTGCGACGCCATGGGCTGAAACGAGTGGCGCTAAGAAAACTCCTCACAGATGCCGATATAGTGACCCTGCATCTGCCTTACACGCCGGCAACCAGGCATTTCATGGATCATAAGCGCATCGGCCTCATGAAACGAGGCGCATTCTTGATCAATACCGCCAGGGGAGGGCTCCTGGATCACGACGCCCTGATCTGGGCCTTACGGACACACCGGTTGGGAGGAGCTGCGCTAGACGTCTTTGAAAAAGAACCTTACCAAGGCATTCTGTCCCGCATGCCCAATGTCATCGTGACTCCTCACGTGGCCTCATTTACGGAAGAATCCTGGTGCGCTATGGAACAGGAAGCCGTCGAAAACCTCCTAAGAAAGCTTTCCCGCTAGCCCTTTTTTATCCCCTTTCAATGTCCTATAATGTATGTTATGTAAGGTATTCTAGAGGGGACAAGCGTCAAGTATTGTAACTAAGCACCTCCATGGGCTGGGCGCCGCTGGAGATCATTCCGGGCGGGTTTTGGACCTGATAAGCCATGGTCAGAGACGCCTGAGTGCCGGATTCGACCAAGGTGGCTCTGGAAATGATCGACCCGGTCACGCCGGCCGAATTGTGGTTACCGCTGATCGAGAAATTATTCCCTGAATAGACCAGCCCGGTTGCCACAAGCTTCCCCTGAGCGGCGGCGCCGGTGCTCCGTATCGTGATATTGCCGGTCTGGGTCATCATCGCCGGAAAATTGCCATACTGGTCGATCGTGGTAGTTCCTTGGGTGATCTCGATATTGTTGGCCGCAATAAGGCAGGCCCGCGTGCTTTGCGCGGCCGAAACGGTGATAGTGCCATCCACGTAGATCACGCCGCCGGTGGGATTTTCCGGCAATGGGTTTCCGGAGTCGAATGTTTTATTCGTTGAATAATAAAGGCCGTTGGCCATGGCTATATTTTTATAATAACTAAAATCCATCACTGGAAAGCCGACCACACTCGACCAGTTGGGGTTTAAAATACCCGTCGACACGTTGCCCGCCGAGCTGATACTCCCCCCGGCATACACGTTCCCCGCGTTATGAATATTGATGGACGCCCCCGAAGCCGTTGCTTTTAAATCAATATTACTCAAAGCATAAACGTCCCCCGTGATGTCCGCCGTAGACGACGCCGTGAGGCGCAGATCGATGGCGGACCCGCCCGCCAAAATATAGACCAAGGCCGAAGTGGTCGGTCCCAGGACCTCGGCGGATACCCGGCGCTGAACGCCTCCGACGATGCCCACTGACGAAATAAGCACGCGGTTGGTCCCGGCTTGCGTGGTGACGGTCGCGTCGAAAGTGCCCGGTCCCAAAGAGATCAAGGGAAACTTTGAGCTGTTATCTTTGTCGTTGAAATTGGCCTGAAGCACCCCCAGGGCATGGTTTAACCCCGCTTCCGCCAGGTGCTGGGCCTGAGCCGATTTTTTAAGACGCTCGATCATAAAAAGATCCTGAGAAGTGATCTGAAAAATGAAACCCGCAAGAAAGATCATGATCAGCATCACTACCATCGTTGGAATCAGGATAGTTCCTCTGTTTGTCATCCCCATCTCCCCCACGCTATTTTCCCGTATTCCGGGTCTTCCCTTCCGAATTCAAGGAAAAAGAGTAAGTTTTTCCTTGGTATGTTTTGGCGATATTCAATTTTATCTCGAGGGCCTTCACGATGTCTTCCCCATCCACTTTCACCTTAAAAATCCCATAATCAGGACGGCGTGTGAAATACCCGCCGATCGTGACAAGACCGGTGGCGCCCGGCCAGGTGATCTTCACGTTGTCCACTTGAGGAGTCGACGTGTAAGGCGGCGCCGCGTTCAGCGTGACCTGGAATTGCGCATACCTTAAATTGGACAGCCCAGAAAGAGACGCCGGTGACGACAAGTAAGCCGGCAACGCGCTCCAAGCGGTGGCGCCGGACATATTGGCATTCGCCGAGGATCTTACCTTAAGAAAAGCCGAGGAACCGGACGGCAAAACAGAACTCCAGGTGACCTGGCTGTACGCCGTGGAAACTAATTGGGTGTCATAAATTTGAGAGGTCGCGCTGCCGGCGCCGTCCCAGCCGGCCAGTTCAGCCACCGAGAAAAGATAAGCATGGCTTTGATAATCGGGAAGCGTCGACCAGTCAAAAGAAATGGGTTGATTGCCCTCTACGCTATAAGCGTGGACAGGCACCGGCGGCGAAGGTATGGGGTTGAGCGTACGAACGGATCCCGCCCCGCTAGGCGCATAGAGACTGACAAGAAAATCCGGAAGCGGTACCGACGTATCCAGGGCGTATTCAAACCAGTTCGTCCAAACATGATGCCCGGCCGGTATGACCCCACTGGTCACGGAGCCCGGATTGACGGCGCCTACCGGGTCCGGGCTTCCCTGCGGTACCGGCGCGTTGTCAAAAAAAAGCTGGATCGGGATGGACGCGAATTCGCTGGTACCGCTCCCTGAGGCCTCTGTCCCCTGCCGGACGCCGAAATACGCGGATTGGATCGTTAAAAACTGGTTCGATGCCGCGTCAAATCTCAGCCGTATCATTTTGGCGGACTTGGTCACGACACCTCCAAAGATCACCGAACGGTAACTTTTATCGCTGACCCCAAGATCCCCAGGCAATACCGCTTGAGTCTGAGAATCCGCTTGCCATGCCGGCGAGAGACCCTGATTTTCACGGCTTGAGATCTCAAGATGCGGGTCAAGACCCGTGGTCTGGGTGTTAGTATAGGTCATATTTGAAAAATTTGACTCAAGCCATTGATCGTAATAGGTATCCAAGGTGATGAACTGCCCTAGGCCTGACGATTGGTAATTCACCTGCTGGTTCCCGCCCCATACTCCGCCATAGGGCGTCATATCCTGGTTAATCTTTGCCTGACCGGAACTGGCCGCAACCGACAGGATCTCGACTTCCTGCAAACCGCCGCTGGGAGTCAGCGACAATTCGTCCAGCCCCATCTGATAACCGCTTGAAGCGGTGTTTTTCCCGGTGACCTCAAACCGCACCTGGTGGTTTCCGGCCGTTAGTTTTTTGCTCCCAAAAGAGGTATTGGCGCTTCGGGTCGTCGAGGTGCTGTACCCGTCAAAGGTGGCCGCTTGAGGCGTGATCGTCAAAGAGACATCCTCCGAGGAAAAAAGGGTCCGCGTGAAGGAACTTTCGGATAAACCGGCACCGGACCCGTTGGCGACCACGCTATCGAGTTGAGCCTGTCGGCTTGGAATGCTTGGATTGAAGGAATCAAAAACCGTCTTCCTGAGTTCTTTTTGTGAACCATTTTGATAAATGTGGTAGATCATGGTTTTATCCCAAGCCACGTTTCCCCCGGAAAAACTCAAAAAACCGCTCGCATCCGGCGTCGCTCTTGGCAAGCTGATCGCCGTGTAAGTCGAGGCGTTCTGCGGGTAAAATACCAAGCCATTGCCGTCGGAAAGCCGGAGTTCCTCTTTTATTTTTTCTATGGAAAACTCGACGTCGGCACGGAGTTTACTGCGGAGACTTTCCTGGTTCCAGACCTTGGTGCAAAAAAACCAGCTCCCATAGACGGCCGCTAAAAATGCGGCCCCGAGGGCCAGCGACATCACGGCCTCAACCAGTGAAAAACCCCGTTGACCCTCCGCTTGTCTCTTTCGCATGGGGCTAACCGCCATTGAATATCACCGTGACGATCTGCATGGGCGATCCGCTTAAGACCCCTTTAAACCGGTAACTAACCGACACGGCGACCTGGGTCAACGAAGAATACCCTGCGTAATTGGGCACGACGGCCGTGGAACGCACAAATTCACCGTTGATATTCGGGTGTCCGTCTTTATCCAAGGCGGTGTCCGTCTCCCCCGCCGTCTGAAGCTCCTCAAAACTGACCGTTTTTAGCCGTTCCACGTGGTTTTTGGCCAAGTGATAGGCGTTGTAAGCATACTCCGCCCTTTTAGATACGGTGCCGCTTTGGACATAAACGCTAAAAAGCCCTAAAGTAGCGATCATAAACAGCAATACCGACCCCAGGACTTCAACAAGAGTTAACCCTTTGCTTTTCAATAGCTTAAGCATAATTTACCGCCTTTGAACATAACCCAACAGTCCTTCATAAAAGTATACTCTATTATGGCTTAAATAAGAAGCCCCCATAGAGCTTTTAAACTCTATGGGGGCGATAAACAAGAACTACGATCTATGCTTTAGAATACTACGCTAACCTGCGATATCACCTGACTGGCTGTGGAGTCATTTGGCGAACTATAAAGATCGCCGGGGAAAAACCAATCCGCCATCAGCTTGAAACTGACGTCTTCCGTATAGGAGTACGTCAATGTCAGATCCAGTTCGTTTCCGATATGATCGGAAAGCGCCGGAGTGTTTGGGTCGGTGATCGTGCTATGCGCATCCTCAGCCGTCCAGATGTGGTAGAACGCTCCCGTCAGACTCAGATCCGTCATCGGCACAATGCTCCCCGTGAAGCAGACGTGCTGCATGTTCTGCGTCGGTGCCTGGTCATTGGTTTGAGCTGTCAGATAATACCCTTCGAGATACTCATGGACACGCCCATAGGTCGGCCCTCTGAAAGGGGCGTTCCAAGCGCCATAACTCTGCGCAGAAGTCGAGCTTAGGTCTGATTCTCCGCTGAGGTAAACGTATTCGAGGTTTACAGCGGCATTCCAGGGGTTATCTTTGAAGCGGTAGTCGACAAAGAGATCCATTGCCCACGCTTCTCTGTCTCTTTCAGCAGAAGTAGCCACCGCACGGTAATTACCGAACTGCAACGCCAACTCCCCTCCCAAAGTCATCTGGGAAATGGGGTCGAATTGAATGCGACCACCCGCCGTGTAGGTGTCATTGTTCGCTGTGCCGGTTGCGCCGCTCAAGGCCGCCTTATCCAGCTGGATCACGTAGTACCCTTCGGCGACGGCGTTGTACTCCGCGAACTTATAATTCGCGTTGAATATCCACAGATCAGAATCGTCCTCCGCGTTGTGAGAGTTTTCATCGATCTTGGAATAGACCACGTCCACGGTCCATGGACTAAAGTCCAGGGTGCCGCGAACGGCGTCAAAGGACTGAACCGCCGTAAATTCATCGGCCTGGATTATCCCTTGAGAATCCTGGGGGTTCCAACCGATGATAAACCCACGGCCAAAGAGCAGGTCCTGACGACCCAGGGTTAAAGTCAGAGGAGCGTAAAAAACCTCCTTCAACTTCACATAGGCCAGGTCGAGAACGAGATCAAACTCACTCGCAGCTGTGGCGGTCGTGGTGGCCGTTGTCGTGGCGCCAGTGACAAAGTCATTGGCGTTCCAGTCTCTCTGGTTCACGACATTGATCACGGTGGATACCCCGTCCGTGAGGTCCGCGGCGACTTGCAGCTGAGTAACGCTCATGAG
>JACPXO010000128.1 GCA_016196505.1 Candidatus Omnitrophota bacterium | reverse complement strand
TTCCGTCGGATCTCATGAAAAACAGACGCTGCATTTGAACCGCAGCCATCGAATTTGAAAAAGAAGATCCCTCTCCATGTGGCCATCATCATGGATGGCAACGGCCGTTGGGCAAAAGAACGGAACCTGCCCCGTGTCGCCGGCCATCGCGCCGGCGTCAAAACCGTCAAAACGATCGTTCAAACGGCGATAGAAACCGGGATCCCCTACCTGACCCTTTACGCGTTCAGCCAGGAAAATTGGAAAAGACCGAAGGAAGAAGTGTCACTTCTGATGGAGCTTCTGGATTATTTCATCGATCACGAGATCCGGAGTCTCAAGAAAGAAGGGGTGTCCTTCAGGACCATCGGCCATATTGAGGCGTTGCCGCCTCATACGCTCGAGAAGGTCCGGCAGGCCGTGGCCTCAACGGCGGAGAACCGGAAGCTGATCCTGACAATAGCGCTGAACTACGGGGCACGTACCGAGATCCTGGACGCCGTGAGGAAGTTATTAAGGGAAGCCGAGCAAAACCCCGCCGGGGGCAATGGCTCTCATCCTCTCGATGAGCAAAAGTTTTCCAGCTGTCTCTATACGGCCGGTGTGCCGGATCCGGACCTTTTGATCCGGACCAGCGGTGAAATGCGGCTCAGCAATTTTCTCCTGTGGCAGTTGTCTTATTCGGAGATCTATATCACCAGAAAATATTGGCCGGACTTTGGCAAAGCAGATTTCCTTAAAGCCATCCGCGAATACGCCAGGCGTGAGCGTCGCTTTGGCGATGTGAGGGCCCTGTGACCCTTTCCCGGCGTTTGACGACGAGCGTCCTCTTGATCGGGATCACCGCCGGGATCCTGTTTTACGCGAACGCCTTTTTGTTCGGGCTTGAAGTGATCGTATTCGTGGCCTTGGCGCTGTTTGAGTTTTTGACGCTTCTTCGTAAAGCCAACGTCCCGGTATACCGGCTTTTTGGCGTCGTCATGGGAGTGGTGATCCCTCTGATCGTTTTAATGGAGTGGGGGCACACGCAGTCGGGGGAGGTGCTTTTCCTCGTTCTCGGGTGCTTGTTTTTATTTATTCTCCAGTTTTTTCATAAAGAGAACGCCCAGGCCTTGACGGGGATCTCTCTGACGCTTTTCGGTATTTTGTACATTAGCTGGTTCTTGAGCTATTTGATCAAGATCCGCTTTATGGACGGCGGCGTGATGTGGGTGGCTTATCTTTTAGCTGTCACGAAGGCCGCGGATATCGGCGCCTACAGCGTCGGGACGCCGTTCGGCAGACACAGTTTGATCCCGCATATCAGTCCCAAAAAATCCGTAGAAGGTTTGTGTGGCGGGCTTGTCGCCGGGATCTGCGTGTCCCTGGTCTTCAAAAAGGTTTTGCCGCTGGATTTTACCTATTTCCATCTGGCCGTGAACGGGTTTTTGATCTCGGCCGTCGGCCAGATAGGGGATTTGTCGGAATCGCTCATGAAGCGTTTTTGCCGGGCCAAGGATTCGGGGAATTTTCTGCCCGGCATGGGGGGATTTTTGGACGCCGTCGACAGCATCCTTTTCACCGCCCCGATCTTTTATTTTCATTTGAAGATCTACTCATGACCCCACCACCTCATTTTGAGGCGGCGAAAGAACAGGAAGATTTATGAAAAACGTAAATCAATTGATGACCGGCCGCCTCGACGCGCTCTGCGCGTCAGTGCGACGCACAAATGAGGTGGTGGGGTGAAAAAGACAGTCACGATCCTGGGTTCAACCGGTTCCGTGGGGCTTAACACCCTGCGCGTGATCGAGGAACAAGCCGCTTCTTTTTGCGTGGCCGGACTTGCCGCCGCTTCTCAAGGGGAGGTTTTGAGAGCGCAGATCGAGGCGTTCTCGCCGGAGTTTGTGTTCATCAAAGACGAAACTTTGGCCCGGCGTCTTCAATCGGAATTTGGCGGCCGTTTAAAGGTCTTTTGCGAGGAAGAGGGACTCAGACATTTCGCGTCGGCGGCGGAGGCCGATATTTTAGTGGCGGCTTCGAGCGGTACGAGCGCTCTTTTGCCGGTTCTGGACGCTTTGGCCCGCGGCCGCCGTGTGGCGCTCGCGAACAAAGAGATCCTGGTGATGGCCGGCGCCCTCGTGATGGAGAGCGTTCGAAAAAATCCAGGAGCGCTTCTCATCCCTGTGGACAGCGAGCACAACGCCATTTTTCAGTGTCTCCAGGGCCAGCCCGTGGAACGCCTGGCCAAAGTGATCCTCACGAGTTCCGGAGGCCCTTTAAGGGCCGTGCCCGCGGAGCGTTTCCGCGGTATTTCAAAGGAAACGGTGATCAATCATCCAAAATGGAAAATGGGAAAGAAGATCTCGGTGGATTCCGCCACCCTGATGAACAAGGGGCTTGAGATCATCGAGGCCTCGTGGCTTTTTCAGGTCCCTATCGACGCCATCGAAGTCCTCATCCATCCGGAAGCGGTCATTCATTCGATGGTGGAATTCGTCGACGGGACGGTGCTCGCGCAGTTGGGAGTGGCCGACATGCGGCTTCCGATCCAATATGCGTTGTCTTTCCCGGACCGGCTTCCTTCGCCGTCCTCGATGAAACTGGATTTCTCCGGAACAGGCCCTCTCACCTTCGAACCGCCGGACGAAAAAAAATTCCCGTGTCTGGGCCTGGCCTATGAGGCCGCCAAACAGTCCGGGAGCGCTCCCTGTGTGTTGAACGCCGCGGACGAGGTCGCCGTCCATGCATTTCTGGAGAACCGGATCGATTTTACGGAAATACCCGGGGTGATCGAAAAGGTGCTCTCAAGCCACCGGGTGGTGGAAAATCCAGGCCTCGAGGACATCCAATCCATCCACCTCTGGGCACTTGAGGAGGCCGAGCGGTGTTGTCAAGCGTGCTAGTTTTTGTATTCGTTTTAAGCGTTCTTGTGGTGATCCACGAGTACGGCCATTTTTTGATGGCGCGGTGGGTGGGGATCCGCGTCGAGCGGTTTTCCGTCGGCATGGGCCCGGTGGTTTTTGGAAAAACTTTCGGCGAAACCCAGTTTTGCGTGTCTCTTTTGCCGCTCGGCGGTTACGTGAAACTTGCGGGGGAAAGTCCCGAAGAATCCACCGGCTCGCCCTGGGAATTTTGCTCTAAATCCGCGTTTCAAAAGTTTTTGGTGGTTGTCGCCGGCCCTCTGATGAACGCGCTTTTGGCGTTTTTTATTTTTTGGGCTATTTTCGTGGTAGGCCAACCGGTGCTGACCAACAAGATCGGCAAAGTCCTTGAGGGAGGACCGGCTCAGAAGGCGGGCTTAAGCGAAGGGGACCGGCTCGTGGCCATCAACGGCAAGCCCGTGACTTTGTGGGAAGAGATCCTTAAAGAGGTCCGGAGCGGTTCGCGTGGCATGGAGATGACGGTCGAGCGGGACGGCGTTCTGCGGCGGGTGGAGATCGCGCCGGTTCTGGAAGGGTCCAAAGACCTTCGGGGGAGACCTGCGCGCGTGCCTTTTGTGGGTATTGCCCCCGCCGGCGAGATGCGTCTGGTGAAGAACGGATTTTTCCGATCGTGCGCGCTCGCGCTCGAACGGGTGGCGGGGCTCACCGCCCTCATTGTTTACTCCTTATTTCTGATGATCACGGGGGTGATGCCCGTGAAGGAATCTCTCACCGGCCCTATCGGGATCTTTTTTATGACGCAGGAAGCGGCTCACATGGGCATGATCTATCTTTTTTATTTCATGGGGTCGCTCAGCGTCAGTCTCTTTGTCTTGAACCTTTTGCCGATCCCCGTCCTTGACGGCGGGCATCTTTTTTTTCTGGCGATAGAAAAGCTCAAAGGTTCTCCGATCCGTCCGAAAATAAAGGAGAGGATAACCCAGGGCGGGGTCGTGGCTTTGATCGTCCTCATGGCTTTCGTGATCTTGCAGGACTTAAGCCGTTTTTCGGTGCTTAAAGGCGTTCAAACATTTTTCGGGGGACACCCCTAATGCGCTGGTCGACGTTTCTTATTCCGACACTCAAGGAAAACCCGCAAGAGGCCGAGATCAAAAGCCACCGGCTCATGATCCGGGCGGGGCTTATCCGAAAACTAGCCAGCGGCACCTATAGTTACCTGCCGCTTGGTTTCCGTTCCTTAAAGAAAGCGGCGGATATCGTCCGAGAAGAAATGGACAAGGCAGGGGCTTTGGAGGTGCTGCTGCCGGCGCTTCATCCGGCCGACCTTTGGAAAGAATCGGGCCGTTTGGACATCCTGGGCGAGGACATGATCCATTTCAAAGATCGGCACGGAAGGGAGAATGTGCTTGGGCCCACGCATGAAGAGGTGATCACGGACCTTGCGCGCCGCGAGATCCGTTCCTACAAACAGCTTCCTTTGACCCTTTATCAGATCCAGACGAAGTTTCGCGATGAGATGCGGCCTCGATCTGGCGTCATCCGAAGCCGCGAGTTTATCATGAAAGACGCCTACAGCTTCCATGCCGACAGCCCGAGTCTCGAGGAGACCTATCAACGCATGAAAGAGACCTACGAAAAAATATTCGGCCGTTGCGGGCTCAAGTATCATATCGTGCAAGCCGATCCGGGCGCGATGGGAGGCAGCGGCTCGCAAGAGTTCGTGCTTTTTTCTGATGCCGGAGAGGACTGGATGGTCCAGGTCGGCGATTCAGACGAAGTGGTCAGTGTGGAGATGGCCGCCAGAAAACTAAAAGGACTTACCTTTCCAAAGAACGCTCCCTCTGAAAAACATTCAAAAGAATACACGCCCGGCCACTCGAGCGTCGAGAGCGTCGCCAAATTTCTTAAAAAAACGTCCAAGGACCTGGTCAAGACCATGGTCTACCAGCGTCCCGACGGCTCGTTTTTTGAGGTGCTTATCCGCGGAGATCATGAGGTCAGTGAGTTTAAGCTTAAAAAATTTGAACCCGGTTGTTTTATGGCTTCACGAGACGCGATAGAAAAGCTGGGGTCTGCTTTTGGATTCAGCGGACCGTTTGGGGCCAATCTCAAAACCTATATCGACGAAGATGTGCTCGAAATGAAAAACTTCGTGACAGGGGCGAACGTGAAGGATCATCATCTCGTTAACGTGAATCTAGGGGATATCCGCGGCGAAGAGAAACAGATCGGCGACTTTCGCCACGCGGCGGAAGGCGACGTCTCCCCGAACGGCAAAACACTCCATTTTAAAACGGCCATTGAGCTTGGCCATATCTTCAAACTAAATCTCCGTTATTCCGAACCTCTCAAGGCCTGTTTTCTCGATAGCCATGGCAAAGAAAAGCCGTTTCTCATGGGTTGTTACGGGATCGGCGTGAACCGGATCTTGGCAGCCGCGATAGAACAACATTCGGATGAAAAGGGGATCGTCTGGCCGAAAGCGATCAGCCCCTTTCAGGTGCTTGTGGTCATGATCGATCCCGAGGACGCCGAATCCAAGCGCATCGCGGAAACCATCCTGGGTTCGCCCGAGCTTAAAATCCGCGGAGTCGATGTACTCGTCGATGATCGGAATGAGACCGCGGGGGTCAAATTCAATGACGCGGACCTCATCGGGATCCCGCTCCGCGTCGTGTTGGGTCCCAAAAATCTCAAAGTCGGCAAAGCAGAGCTTAAAGTCAGAAAAACCTCAGAAGTCCACTTCGTGGAGTCCGCCAAGGTCATTCAGGGAATCCTCAATACCCTTGACAAAATAAGCTAGTTTTGCTAGCGTGAGGGGGTCAAACGTGTTTTACTCCGAGAAAGTGGGTGTGAACCCACTTTTTTTATTGGGGTTTAAAAAACGCTAAAGGTTTTATTGCCATGGAGTTACCTCGGGAAATAGAAAGTTTAAAAGAAGAGATCAGGGCCGAGGTAGAAAGATCAGGGGCTGAGCTTATTGACATAACCTCAAGAAAATCAGGGGGTAGGGGAGTTTTAACCTTGTTGGTTGATAAACCGGGCGGCATCACGCTTCAAGAGTGCGTTAATATCAACAATAGTTTGGGTCATTTTTTAGATGACCGTTCGAATCAATTAGCCGATCAGGGGTTTTGGATCCCGGGCCCGTACTTTTTAGAAGTCAGTAGTCCCGGTCTTGACCGGCCACTGAAAAACCAGCGCGATTTCGAGCGCGCGGTGGGCTCGAAGGTCAGGATCCATTGGAGGAACCCGGCGGGGCAAAGCGTTCTGTGTGTCGGCGGGGTCATTTCCGCCGGTCCAGAGAGCGTTCATCTTGAAACAAAAGAGAGCGGTTTGCTCGAGATCTATTTTGAGCAGATCCTCAAGGCAGTCCGGGAAATCGGATTTTCATCTAAAGGATAAAAAGGATAACTATGAGCACTGAATTGTTGGCGGTGATCGAGAACATCGAAAGAGAAAAGGGGATCAGCCGGGAGGTCTTGGTTCAATCGGTTGAAGCTGCGCTTGTTTCCGCCGCTAAAAAAGTGATCCATGACAAAGACAAAGAGGTCGAGGTGAAGATCGACCTTGAATCCGGGCGTATCCGCATCCTGTCCGAGGGCAAGGAGATCGTCTCAAATGAATTCGGACGCATCGCCGCTCAAACCGCCAAACAGGTGATATTTCAGAAGATCCGCGAGGCGGAACGAGACGTTATTTTCAATGAATTTCATGCCAAGGCCGATTCCATCGTCACCGGCACCGTGTACCGTTTTGAAAAGGGGGCGCTTCTCGTGGATCTCGGGAAGACCGAGGGGATACTTCCTAAAAGGGAAATGTCCCCGCGCGACAGCTACCGTCAGGGAGACAATATCCGCGCGTATGTGCTCGAAGTGAACAAGACTTCGAAAGGCCCTCAGATCATTTTATCCAGAAACCATCCAGGTTTTGTCCGGTGCCTCTTTGAATTGGAAGTCCCTGAGATCGCGGAGAAGGTCGTCGAGATCATGTCCGTTTCCCGCGAGGCCGGTGACCGGACCAAGATCGCCGTATATTCCAAGAACGAGCGCGTGGACTGCGTCGGCGCCTGCGTCGGGATCCGCGGTTCGAGGGTCAAGGGCGTGGTGAAAGAGCTTCAGGGGGAAAAGATAGACATCGTGCGGTGGAGCGAGAACGTCGAAGAATTTGTCAAGGCGGCCTTGAGTCCTGCGGAAGTTTCCTCGGTGAAAATAATCTCGCAGGAAGAAAAGAAAACGGAAGTGGTCGTCGGGGACGATCAGCTTTCCCTGGCCATAGGCAAGAACGGCCAAAACGTGCGTTTGGCCTCGAAACTCACCGGTTGGTCCATCGACATACGCTCCAAGAAAGAGATCGTGAAGGAAAAATTGGAGGCGAGCATGGCTCCGGCGGATTCAGAGCCGGCACCGGCCGGCGTGGAAACGATCGAAGGCGTCGGGCCCAAGACCGCCGAGGCGCTTGCGGCCGCCGGTTTCAAGACGCTCGAGGATCTGAACAAAGCCACTAATGAGGAACTTTTAGCCGTCAAAGGGATCGGTAAAAAGATGATCGAGAAGATAAGAGAAGCCATTAAACCCGGAGAAACCCCCTTGTCTTCCGAGGGCGCCGGAGCGGGCGAAGCGCCCAAAGGAGAGGTCTAGTCCTGTGCGTGTTCATGAATTGGCCAAGGAGCTGAAGCTCACCTCAAAAGAGCTCATGGCTCAGTTAAAAAAGCTGAAAGTCGAGGCCAAGAACCACATGAGCGTGGTCCCCCAAGACAAGGTCCGTCTTTTGAAAGAATCCGTGAAGAAACCGGCGACTTCCACCAAACCGGCGGTGAAGACGGTGTCTGTGGCGGCGCCGCGCGGTTCTATTGAAAGCGCGAAAAAAGAACTTTTGATGCAACGAAGCGGACTCAGAGCCGCGCAGGCCGCCGCGACGGTCAAAAAGTCGAGTCCGCCGCAGTCTCATGGGGTGTCGGCGCCCGCGCGGATTTCTACGGTATTCCCATCGCCGCTCAAGCCCAAGAGTCACGTGGTGGACAAAAAAAGTCCGGCGATCCATGCGGCTCCGTTCGTTCGCCAGGAACCCGTCGCGGCTCCGGCGCCGCCGGCTTCTCTTGAACCAAAAAAAGTTAAAAAGATCCCCATCCAGGCGCCGATCATCGTGAAGGATCTGGCTCAAAAATTAGGAGTGAAGTCCAGCGACGTGATCCAGCGGCTCATTCGTCTGAATATTTTCGCTAACATCAACCAGTCGATCCATTTCGATGCCGCAAGCCAGGTCGCGCAGGAATTGGGATTTGAGCTTGAGCATCCTGCGGTCGAAGCGTCGTCTCCGGGCGTTCAGGTCCGTGCGGCGGCGGTGGACAAATCACAGCTTGTGCTGCGCGCTCCGATCGTGACGTTCATGGGTCATGTGGATCACGGTAAGACTTCGCTTTTGGACGCGATCCGGAACACCAAGGTGGCCGCCAAGGAAGCGGGCGGGATCACGCAGCACATCGGCGCCTACGAAGTGTTTCTCCCGAAAGGGGCGATCGCTTTTCTGGATACCCCGGGGCATGAGGCCTTCACGGCGATGCGCGCCCGCGGCGCGCGCGTGACGGATATCGTCGTCCTTGTGGTCGCGGCCGACGATGGTGTCATGCCTCAGACCCTCGAGGCCATTGACCACGCCAAGGCGGCGGGGGTCACGATGATCGTCGCGATCAACAAGATCGACCTGCCCTCGGCGAACGTCGACCGGGTCAAAAAAGCTTTGATGGAGCATGGCCTCACGCCCGAGGATTGGGGAGGAAAAACGATCATGGTCGGTGTTTCGGCGAAAACCGGCCAGGGGATAGACGATCTTTTGGAAATGCTGGTGTTGGAGGCCGAGCTTCTGGAGCTCAGAGCCAACCCCAAAGCGTCCGCACGCGGGGTGGTGATCGAGGCCAAGCTTTCGAAAGAGAGCGGCGTTTTGGCGACGGTGTTGGTGCAGGACGGCACGCTTCACGTCGGAGACCCGGTCGTCGTCGGCCCGCACTACTGCCGCGTGCGCGCCATGATCAACGACAGGGGCCAGCGTGTCAAAGAGGCCCTGCCCTCTACGCCGGTCGAGATCCTCGGGCTTTCAGGCGTGCCCCGGGCGGGAGATAATTTTTATGGGGTTGAGGATGAACGCGTCGCAAAAGAAACCACCGATAAACTCCGTGAGAGCCAGAAAGCGGCCGGCGTTCAGTCCTCGGGGCACATTTCGCTGGAGCATCTTTACGAGGAGATCAAGGCAGGTAAAGTAGAGGAACTCAAACTCATCATCAAATCGGATGTGCAGGGTTCCGTAGAGGCGCTTCGAAGTACTCTGGAAAAGATCCAGTCTAAAAATGTCCGCTTGAACGTGATCCACTCCGGCATCGGGGACATCAGCGAATCGGACGTCATGCTCGCCGCCGCCTCGAACGCCGTCGTGATCGGTTTTCATGTGGCTATCCCTTCGGACGCCAAGGAATTGGCCGAAAGGGAAGAAGTGGATGTGCGGTTTTATGAGATCATCTATGAAGTGAAAACGTCCATTGAAAAAGCGATGGAGGGCCTCTTGGCGCCGGAGCTTAAAGAAGTGGCCGTCGGCACCGCGGAGGTTCGCCAGGTATTCAAGGTTTCGAAGATAGGCACGATCGCCGGGTGCGCGGTGCTCAAAGGAAAGATCGTCAGGAACTTTCCGTGCCATGTGCTCCGGAACGGACAGAAAGTCCATGACGGCAAAGTCGAGAGTCTCAAGCGCTTTAAGGATGACGCGCGCGAAGTGCTCGAGGGTTTTGAGTGCGGGATAGGCGTATCGGGTTTTGACGGCATCCAACCCGGCGACCGGATCGAGGCGTACGAGATCCAGAAAAAAGAAAGGAAGCTTGAGTAGGTGGCCCGGATACTTTCTGGCATGCGGCCCACCGGCCCTTTGCATTTGGGCCACTGGCTAGGCGCACTGGACAATTGGGTCTCGCTCCAGCGGGACCACGAGTGTTTTTTCATGGTGGCCGATCTCCATGCGCTCATGGGGGAGTACGAGAACCCCGTTTCCATCCATGAGAATTCGGTGGAGATGGTGCTTGATTGGCTGGCTTGCGGGGTGGACCCGGAGAAAAGTAGTCTTTTCGTCCAATCTCAGATCCCCGAACATTCGGAATTGGCCATGATCCTCGGCATGATGACGCCGCTTGGCTGGCTTGAACGGAACCCGACGTACAAAGAACAGCTCCGTGAGATCCAGGGGAGAGATTTGACGACCTACGGGTTTTTGGGTTATCCCGTTTTACAAGCGGCGGACATCCTCCTTTACAAAGCCGAGAAGGTCCCTGTGGGGGAGGACCAGTTGGCGCATCTGGAGCTCTCGCGGGAGATCGTGCGGCGCTTCAAGCACTTTTATAAAAAAGATATTTTCCCCGAACCTCAACCGCTGCTCACTCCTCAAGCCAAGATCTTAGGCACAGACCGCCGCAAGATGTCCAAGAGCTACGGGAACGCGATCAATCTTTCGGATTCAGAAGAAGCAACCCGGAAAAAGGTCCAGTCGATGATCACGGATCCGGCGCGGGTAAAAATATCGGACCCGGGGCATCCGGAGATCTGTAACGTCTATTCTTATTACAAAAATTTTTCTTCCGGAACCGTCGTGGATGAAGTGTATCGCTGGTGCACCGGCGCTAAAAAGGGCTGTACCGATTGTAAGAAATCGTTGGCCGAAACGCTGATCGAAAAGCTTTCGGAGATCCGCCGAAAGCGCGCGAAACTCGCAAAAGACAAAGAGACTGTCGAGGACCTGCTGGAAAAGGGTCGTGCCCGCGCCTCTATCGTCGCGCGGGAAACCATGAGCCAGGTCCGGACGCTGCTTCATCTGGGTTGACCGATGGGATACAAGATACGTTTGGATGTTTTTGAAGGGCCGTTGGATCTCCTGCTTTACCTGATCCAGAAGGAAGAGATCAACATTTACGATATTCCGATCACGCGCGTCACCGAGCAGTACTTGGAGTACCTGGATCTCATGGAGATCCTGGACCTGGACATCGCAGGCGAGTTTCTCGTGATGGCCGCGACGCTGATGCAGATCAAGTCCAAGATGCTTTTGCCGCCGGACCCGGAGACCGAAAATCCGGAAGAGGTCGATCCCCGGACCGAGCTTGTGCGGCGTCTTTTGGAGTACAAGGCGTTCAAAGAGGCCGCGGGGCGGCTCCGCGGTTATGAGGCCCGGCGCGGCCAGGTGTTCACGCGCTTCGCGGGGATGCCTGAGCTGGACAGCGCCGACAGCCCGTTCCTGGAAGTCACGCTTTTTGATCTGATCTCCGCTTTTTCGGGCATTTTAAAGGATCTGCCGAAACAGGCCGTGCATGAGGTGATGAAAGATGAATTTACCGTCGCCGAAAAAGTGCACGAGATCTTTCATCGCCTGGTGAAAGAGCCCGTGATCTATTTCAGCGGCCTTTTCAAGGCGGCCAAGAATAAGTTCGAGGTGATCACGACATTTTTGGCCTTGTTGGAATTGATACGCTTGAAGGAAGTGAAGATCGCCCAAAGCGAACGTTTCGGAGAGATCGAGATCTCACGCAATGTCTCCGTGGCGAGCGAATCAAGGAGTGCCGGTGGAACTGTCTGAGCTCAAAAGCGTGGTCGAGGCGCTTTTATTCGCGAGCGAAAAACCATTGAGTCTCGACCACATTCAAACCGCCTTTGAG
>JACPXO010000127.1 GCA_016196505.1 Candidatus Omnitrophota bacterium | reverse complement strand
CGGCCGCGCAAGGGAGAGCTCAAAAGCCCCGAGCGCGTCGTGGCCCCGATGAGCGTAAACCGTTTGAGCGCGAACTTGATGGTCTTGGCATACGGCCCTTTATCCACCACGAAATCGATCTTGCAATCCTCCATCGCGGGATACACGAATTCCTCGACCACCTTTGACAGGCGGTGGATCTCGTCGATGAATAAAATGTCGCCCTCTTCCAAATTGGTCAAGATCCCTATCAGGTCCCCGGCCCTTTCGATCGCCGGACCGCTCGTGGCCATGATCTTGGCTTTCATCTCATGGGCCACGATATGCGCGAGGGTCGTTTTTCCGAGGCCCGGCGGGCCCGACAGTAAAATGTGCTCGAGCGGTTCTTTTCGTTTCTTCGCCGCCTGGAGGGCGATCGTCAAATTTTCCAGGACATCTTCCTGACCGACGAACTCCGAAATTTTGGCGGGCCTCAGCGTCAGATCGATGATCCCCTCGACCTCATCCACCGTGGGCTTGAGCAGTTTTTCTCTCTGCGTGCGCTCAAAAGAGATTTTTTCCCGTCCGGAATCATTAGGCGGCGTCATGAGGCCGACATCCTTTTCTGCTTATAGACTTCGTTCAGGATCTCTTCGGCGCTTGAAAGGTCCGGACGCCGCTGAAAGGCCTTCTCGATCATCTGCCTGGCTTCTTCTTTTTTGTATTGCAATTGGATCAAAACCTCGAGGGCCTCTTCGCGGACCTCCTGAGATCCGAGGGGGGTCGCCGCCGAGGGCTCCGCCGTTCTTCGGATCAGCCCGAACTTCCCCATTTTCCCCTGGAGTTTGGCGATGATCTCTTTGGCGCGCTGTTCGCCGATCCCTGGGAGAGATTTAAGAAAGCTCAGGTCAGCCGAATCAATGGCCTGCGCGATATCCGGGATCGGCATGGCCAGAGCCCTCAAAGCGGCCTTGGGCCCGACGCCTGACACGGTGATAAATTTCTCAAAAAACTCACGCTCGACTTTATTGGTAAAACCGATGAGGATAGGGATGCTTTTGGACGGATCTGTCTGATAATAATGGTAGGTCATGAGGGAGATCTCGGTGTCTTTTTTAAGCTTGACGTTCAAACTTTTCATCACCGCCGTGGGGATAAAAACCTCATAGGCAATGCCGCTGACTTCCACGACCAGCTCATTTTCGTTGAAGTGGGTCACCAAACCCCGGATCTGGGAGATCACCCCACCACCTCATTTGTGCGTCGCACTGACGCGCCAAGCGCGTCGAGGCGGCTGGTCGTCAATCGGTCTACGTTTTTCATAAATCTTCCTCTGGCCTCCGCCGCCTCAAAATGAGGGGGTGGGGTCATCCTACCCTCTTTTCAAACTGAACGCGTATGAAACGGCGATCGCCAGCGCGTCCGCCACGTCCGCCGGTTCCGGCACGGTCTTGAGTCCCAGGTAATGAGCGACCATGCGTTGGATCTGAAATTTTCCGGCGTGGCCCTGGCCGGTCACTGACTTCTTAACGTGCGTCGAGGCCAAACTCACGAGCGGGATATCGTGCATCCCGCTCAACAAACAGACGACTCCGCGCACATGACCCATCAAGATCGCCGTCGCGGGATGTTTAGTGTGTGCGTAAAGTTTTTCGATCACAAGAACGTCCGGATGAAATTCGGCGATCACCTCGGCCAAGGCCCCGTGGATCTTATGGAGCCGGTCCGCGATCCCCGCGGAGGCCCGCGTTTTCACGATCCCCGCCTCGAGCAGTTCTATCGCGCCGCCCGGGGAATACCCTTTCGGCACCGAGACAATGCCATAACCCGTGACCCTTAAGCCCGGGTCAACGCCTAAAATTCTCATCCCGCTAGAGGTCACCCCACCACCTGTTTCTTTGTTCGAAGAACAACCGTTTCGCCGACAGCGAAACGGGACGCCGCTCCCGCCATCCGTTTAAGCCGCTTCACAAGCGGCATTGAAACAGGTGGTGGGGTCATCCGCCTAACTGCTGAAGCACTTCGTCGGAAACATCGATGTTTGAGTAGACATTCTGAACGTCCTCGTGCTCTTCCAGGGCTTCGATCAACGCCAACGTATTTTTCGCTTCATTCAAGCCCAACTTCACCGTGGCCGAAGGGATCTTCGTCATCTCCGCGGACTCTGTCGGGACCTTTGAATCCCCCACCGCTTTCTTCACCTTTTCGAAGTCGTGCGGTTCCGCAATGATCTCGAAGCTGTCTTTCTCCGAAGAAAAATCCGAGGCGCCGGCGTCCAGCGCGATGGTCATGAGCTTTTCCTCATCCACGGCTTCTTTTTTCACGACGATCAGGCCCTTCTTTGAAAATTGCCAGGCGACCGATCCCGCGCCGGACATGCTGCCCCCTTTTTTCTCAAGAAGACTCCGGATCTCGGCCGTCGTGCGGTTCTTGTTGTCCGTCAGGGCTTCGATGAGAAGCGCCGAGCCGCCGGGCCCGTAACCCTCATAGATCACCTCTTCATAGGTCACGCCGGGAAGCTCGCCCGTCCCCTTTTTGACCGCTCGCTCGATATTGTCGGACGGCATGTTCGACTCTTTGGCCTTCGCGACGGCCGTTCTCAGGCGCGGATTGGATTCTACGCTGCCGCCGCCGTTCCTGGCCGCCACTGTTATTTCTTTGATAAGTTTTGTGAACAACGCCCCGCGCTTGGCGTCCAGGGCTCCCTTCTTGTGTTTGATGGTCGCCCATTTTGAATGGCCTGACATAGGACTCCTCTCTATTCGACTTTACAAATTCCCTGGCAGAATTTCCCCATCACAGAAAAGGCGCCTTGTAGCCCCAAAGCTCCGCAAATTGATCGATGAGATCCCCGTCGTCATCCTTGATGTTCGTAAATCGGGCGGCTACGCTGGGCACCAGGAACCGTCCTTGGG
>JACPXO010000126.1 GCA_016196505.1 Candidatus Omnitrophota bacterium | reverse complement strand
CAAGCGGGTGGCTGGCGTCGGGGAGCCCCGTGGGCGCGGAGCCCACGACTCATCTACGGCGAGCACCCATGGGGCTGACGCCAGACAGGACCCGCTGGATAGGAGAGGCACCCTGAGAATCTACTGTGAGGCCATTCGTGGGGAGGTTCACATTGACACTCGAGAAGAAGCGGTGTTACAATGCCCTCTTTAATGCGGCGTTTAGCATTTCACCTAAAGAGTTCTGATGAAAGACCTTAACTTTTCACGCCTGAAAAGCGTTATTTCCAGCTTCCACGAAGCCAAAGTCCTGGTTGTCGGCGATCTCATCCTTGACGAATTTATCTGGGGAAAAGTCTCTCGGATCTCTCCCGAAGCCCCGGTCCCCGTGGTGTGGGTGGACTCGGAAAATTTCATGCCAGGAGGCGCCAGCAACGTCGCCAACAATATCCGCGCGCTTGGGGGTGAAGTGTATTTGGCGGGTGTGGTGGGGGAGGACAGCCGAGGCGAAGCGCTGATATCGCTTTTACGTAAAAAGGGGATACACTGCGAAGGCATCTTCGTCGATAAAAACCGGCCGACCACCCAAAAGACGCGCGTGATCGCGCATCATCAGCAGGTGGTCCGGATAGACCGGGAAGTCTTTCATCCGGTCCCTGACTCCATCGTGAACGGCATCATCCGTTTCATCGGCGACCGCATCCGTGACGTGGACGCATTGATCATCGAGGATTACGGAAAAGGGGTGATCGGCCCGCGTCTCGTCCAAGAGATCGTGCGCATCGCCAAGCGTCACAAAAAAGTGATCACCGTCGATCCCAAAGAGGATCATTTTTCCTATTACCGGGGGGTGACCACGATCACGCCCAATCATCATGAGGCCGCCGCGGCCGCCGGGTTCGCGATCAAGGACGGCGCGTCCCTCGAGAACGCGGGAAGGCGTTTGCTGAACAAATTGCAGTGTGAAACGGTTCTGATCACCTTGGGTGAGAATGGGATGGCTCTTTTTCAGAAGGGAAAGCCGATGGCGAAGATCCCCACGGTGGCGCAGGATGTTTTTGACGTGTCAGGCGCCGGGGACACCGTGATCAGCGCGTATACGCTGGCGCGGGCGAGAAAGGCCGCGCCCCTTGAGGCGGCCAACATTTCCAATTGCGCCGCCGGGATCGTCGTCGGAAAAGTAGGGGTCGCCGTGACGACGCAGAGCGAGCTTTTGCAACGGATCAAAAAAGAGATCAGAAAATAAATGGAAGCCATCGGCATTATCCCGGCCAGGTACGGGTCGACGCGGTTCGAGGGAAAGGTCCTTAAAGATCTTTGTGGAAAGCCCGTGATCCAGCACGTGTACGAGCGGGCCAAAAAAGCGCGGTGCTTGGACGATCTCGTCATCGCGGCGGACGACGACCGGATCCTCAAGGCGGTCGAAGCGTTCCAGGGCAAGGCCATTTTCACTTCCAAATCCCATTCGACGGGCACGGACCGCCTCACCGAAGTGGTGAACGCGCTCGAGGTCAAGGTCGTCGTCAATATCCAGGGGGACGAGCCGCTCATCAACCCTATCGTCATTGATGACCTCGTGCGGGCGATGCAGGATGACCCGACGGTCTCTATGGCCACAGTAGTTAAAAAAAGTTATTCTTTGGAAGAATTCAGAAGTCCCGATGTCGTGAAGGCCATCGTGGATTCCAAAAATTACGCGCTTTATTTTTCTCGGTCGCCGGTGCCAGCGCTTTTAAACCCGGCCGAGAAAGGCCCTTTCTTCTATAAACATATCGGACTTTACGCTTACAATAAGGATTTTTTATTTACGTTCAAAAAACTGCCACCTTCTTACCTAGAAAGCCACGAGCATCTGGAGCAATTGAGGGCGCTCGAACACGGTTACCGGATCAAGGTGATCGAAACACAGTTTGAAACAGTCGGGGTTGATACGCCGGAGGATCTGGAATTGGCCAGACAGCTGCTTGAAAAGGAGCTCGCGGAAGAAAAAAATGCCTAGATACATCTTTATCACGGGAGGAGTGGTTTCGAGCTTAGGGAAAGGGATCGTGTCGGCGTCCATCGGGAAGCTTTTGGAAGCGATGGGCCTGAGGGTGATCCTCATGAAATGCGACCCTTATCTCAACGTGGATCCCGGCACGATGAGCCCTTATCAACACGGGGAAGTGTATGTGACCGAAGACGGCGCGGAAACGGATCTCGACCTCGGGCATTACGAGAGATTCACCAGTGTCGAGCTGTCCAAGGTCAACAATGTGACCACGGGCAAGATCTATTATTCCGTCATCAATAAAGAACGCCGCGGCGACTACCTGGGCGCGACGGTGCAGGTGGTTCCGCACATCACGGATGAGATCAAGTCGGCGATCAAGTCGGTGTCTCACAATAAGTCCGTGGATGTCGTGATCTGCGAGATCGGCGGCACGGTGGGCGACATCGAAAGTCTTCCTTTTCTCGAAGCGATACGCCAATTCCGGCAGGATATCGGCCGTGAAAACGCGATCAACATCCATCTCACGCTCATCCCGTTCATCCGGGTGGCGGATGAGATCAAGACCAAGCCGACGCAGCACAGCGTCGGGAAGATGCGCGAGATCGGCATCCAACCTGACATCCTGATGTGCCGGACGGAGAGGCGCCTTTCGAAAGAAGTCCGCGAAAAGATAGCGCTATTCTGCAACGTGGAGGCCGAGCAGGTCATCCAGGCGCTCGATGTTCAGGAGATCTATGAAGTACCCCTGGCCTTGAAAGAGGAGGGGTTGGATAAGCTGATCGTGAAACTTTTAAGATTGAATTGCGATAACGGGGAGTCGACGCTCTCCGCTTGGAAAGAGCATGTGGTCGACAAAGTGTTGAACCCGTCCAAGCATGTCGTGATAGGGTTTGTCGGCAAGTACATCGAACTTCAGGATGCTTATAAATCCGTGTATGAAGCGCTCAAACACGGCGGTATCGCCAACGACGCGCGGGTCGAGATACGGAAGATCGACGCCGAAGAGGTCATGGCGCATGGGGCGGATAAATTTTTGAAGGAGGTGCACGGCGTCCTGGTCCCGGGGGGGTTCGGAGACCGGGGCATCGAAGGCAAGATCAAAGCCATCAAATATGTTCGTGAGAATAAGATCCCGTTCTTCGGGATCTGTCTGGGGATGCAGTGCGCGGTGATCGAAATATCAAGGAACGTCTGCGGGATGGGCCGCGCCAATTCCACGGAATTCAACAAGGCGACCCCATTTCCCGTGATCAGTCTTT
>JACPXO010000123.1 GCA_016196505.1 Candidatus Omnitrophota bacterium | reverse complement strand
GGGGCAAAGCGTACCACCGTGCGTTTTCCGAGCAAAAAGGGATTTTGCCGTAAACACTGCGAAAACAGCGTATGGTCGACAAAATAATAGGCCTTCGCTTGCGGAGGTCGGGCAGTGTTCGCCAGATATTGCACACAGTATTTGGCCTGAAGAAACGCGCCGATCTCACAACATATCTTTTCGGTGGTGCCCCCAGCGGTTTTTCTCCTCAGTACGAACACCCAGTCGAACGTGTCTGGCCCCCGGACGGCGTCCAACCCCGCGCGAAATTTCCAGGACGCCCAAAAAAAGCCCGCTCGTTTCAAAAGGACCTTCATAACCCAAAAAACTCTGCGCGACGGGACCTCTCGTTTCATTTCCTTGGCGAGGGCCGGAAACAACTTTGATCCTGCGGCTTCGAGTTTTTTAAGAAAGTCCTGCGTTCTGATCTTTCTTTCGCGTAAACTGAGTGACTGGAGCTGTTCCGGGGAAGGGGTTAAACCAGGTCCCATTTGGGCAGCTTTTTGACTTCGTCCAGAACGGATTGGAAGGGAATGCTCCCTTTAAGCACTTCGAACTGATAGTCGACGAGGTGATAGCCGACAAGGTTTGAGAGATAGAAGACGCTCACGCCTTTCCTCTTTAAAAATTCCATCGCGATGAGCGTGCCGTAGATGTAGGAGTCGTAGTTCCTTGTTTTTTTGAGAGGACCCTTGGGCTCCTCGTCGGCGCTGAAACCGTCCTTGTCAAAATTGGCGTAGTGCTTGCCGCCCATCGTCCGGCTGTCACAGCCGATGATGAAGATGTTCTTAGCGCCCATGATCCAAGCCAGCTGCAGCGCCTCCTGCAGGACGCACCCCTCCGGGGAAGAATAAAGGTAATCCGTGTCCTTGGTCATGTTCCAGATGTCCGTATCGATCTTGTGTGACCAATCGTAACAGTAAAAATCCGGGTCGCCGAACTCCACGCCTTTCCAGGAGCGGTAGCGCCCCGTCATTTTCGCCACGGGGTACTTGATGTTCTTGAAATTCTCGTGGAACGGCGCCGTGCGGCTGCCCTCTTGGGCATAGGTTGGGTTGTTCATGATGACGATCGGTTTGATCGCCGGATGCATCTTGTACGTGTCGTTGAGCGAAAGGCAGATCTTGTCTTTGAGGTGGCCGAGCGGGAAAAGGTTCACCGAAGGCCCGGCCCCGACAATGTAAATATCCTGGCCCAAATAAACGTCTTTTAGATCACGCAGTCTCAAAGGTGTCCTCGGTAAGACATGGGTTTGCTTCGTTACGAAGGGTTCAGTATAGCCAATCGATGGGCAAATCTCAAGCGCTTGGGGCCCGGGAAAACAGGGCTTTTTTCTCCTCAAAAACGGCTAAAAATGAAAGGTAAACGAGCGCCGGAAAACTATGAAGCATCACGCGGTCAAGCGACGTGGCCAGATGCCCTGTGAGTTCCAGAGGGCTTATGAGGTAAACGAAAGAATACCCCGCCGCCGTCAAGATCACCCAAAGCACCGCCCAGCGTCCATGGCGCCACAGCGCGCGGAAATATAAGATAAAAACCGCCAGGATAAAAAACCAGCTGTAAACCCAGCTGTTCTCATTGAAAACCTGTCCGGTGAAAGCCGACCCCACTCCCCACAATCTTTGAAGCCAGCCGCCGGAAGCCAAAAAACTTTCCCAGTTGGACCTATTCACCCATTCGTTCGAAAAACCCGCTTTCGTTTTGAAGAGAAGCGTGAGTGTAAGCGCCGGCAGACTCCCGGCTAAGACATTTTTTAGGCACCCAAGATGTTTTTTCCGAAGTTTCCGGTCAAAAAGAACGACCAGGCCCAACGAAAATAAAGCGGCCGCAATAGACAAAAACCCCTCGTTTTTGACAAAGCACCCCAAAGCTAGGAACGCCCCTCCCCACACCGCGTACGCGCTCGCCCGGCGCGCGGCCTCCGACAAGGAGAGACAAATAAGCACGACACCGCTTAGATTAAAATAGGCCACGAAGATATCCGCGTACTGGGAGCTTCCTATTCCGATAAAAGCCGGCGTGGAAATAAGTAGAAGGGCAGCCGCGGCCGCGACACTGCGGTTCTTAGGGAGAAAAACGCTCATCACAAGCCCAACACAAGAAAGCGTGAACACCGCACAGAGCGCCCACGCCGCGAACGTCGTTTCTTTTCCAGAAACCAGCCAGGCCCAGGCGAGGGATAAAGGGTAAAACAAGGGATAATCCAAATGCGAAAAAGAAAGCGTCGGGGAAAACAGTCTGTCCCAGCCTCCATAGAACAGAAAACG
Source organism: Candidatus Omnitrophota bacterium (assembly GCA_016196505.1). Lineage (GTDB taxonomy): Bacteria > Omnitrophota > Gorgyraeia > 2-02-FULL-51-18 > 2-02-FULL-51-18 > JACPXO01. Next base: position 280 of record JACPXO010000123.1, on the reverse strand, counting down.
CGCCTTGAGCTTCCAGATGGCCCAGGCATCGAGCCCGCTCCCGTAGGGTGACTTGAGAAAATGGGGCACCATGAGAAGCACCCCGGCAAGACACACCAGAAAAAAAAGAGATCTTTCGCCGGCGGTCCCGAAGAAAAGACGCTTTTCCCTATGCCTCCACTTAAAAAAGAGCAGGGCCAATAACACCGCGTGGAAAAGTCCCATCCAGAAAAAAGACAAGCGGCCGAGAAAATAAACGCTGAAAAATCCTAGGCCTGAGGAGACCCCGAGGCCCAATCCC
>JACPXO010000002.1 GCA_016196505.1 Candidatus Omnitrophota bacterium | reverse complement strand
ACGCAGTCGAAGGTCTTCGACAAAGTCATCTCGAATTCCCTGGATTTCTTTTCCTCGAATTCAAACCGCTCATAGAGCTTTAAGAAAAGCTTCGGATTGATCTGCCAGCGGAATTGCGCGGTGGTCTGGCTGGTCTCTTTTTGCAGGTAGCGGTTGCCGAGGGAGAAGCTGTAGGGTTTTTTCTCCACGAAGAAATCGACGTTCACACTGGTGAAATCGCGCGTCCGGGGGTCATAAGCCGCGTCGGATTCGAACCCCAGCCATGAGTAAGGCCTCGCTTCCACGTCATACCCGATATTCTCCAGGTGATGCGTGTCAAAATCGAGATCGAAAAAAGGGATGACGCGCAGGATGTCCCGGGTCGTGAGAACGTTGGGTCCTGAATGCTCTTTGGTTTGCAAGCGGTTCTCAAAATTAAAACGGATGAAGTGCCGCTTATCGATATTATCCAGCGAATCGAACTGCAAAAGGGCGGACCTGAGCACCGTAGGATTGGGACGGTAATTGTAGCTCAAGTTCGGGCTGAAGATATGTCTCAGGTGGTTGTAATCCAACCCGAAGGATTTGACGGTCACTTCATAGGTTTTGTAAAAGTGCGTCGTGACATCGACCCCGGGCTCAAAAGTCCCCCGCATGAAATCCCTCCGGTCCCCGGCGTCTCTCGAGTAATAGGTCTGGCGCGTCCCGACGCGAGGCGTCACCGACCAGATGCCGACCCGCGAGGGATAGTAAAGGGTGTGGTTGGCGTCCAGCCGCGCGGCTTCGTCGGGCGACGTCACGTCCGCGTATTCTCTCCGCAAATTCGAAAATTGCGCCTCCTGCCTCAGATAAAACGGCGTGTCAAGGTACTGGCGCGTGTGCGTGTCGAAGCGAAGCTCGGGGTCCCTTTCCACCACATTGAAAAAATCATCGATGCGCCTGCGTTCCAAAACCGTGAAGGTGTACTCCGGCTTGGCGGTCACAAGGGACACATAGTTGTCGGGAAAGGCGTTCATCTCGTACTCGTCCCTGAAGAAAAAATCCTTGATCACCTTAGCGTCGCTGAGCTTATTGACCTCCGTCGTGAGTGTCGTCGCCTCTCCCACGCGCGCCTGGTGTCTCCACTGCACCCGGTTGCGATCGGCCGGAATGTCCGTCGGGGGTTCTTTGTCTTCGATCGTGTAAAACTTCAGCGCGCCGCGACCCAGGGCATCAGAACGGTAAAAATTCTCGAAACCGGTCCCCACGCCTCTTTTTTCACGATAATCCAGGAGAATATTCCCCTTGGACTGGGCGCCCGGCGTGTTCATGAGTTGATATCGCCATTTGCTCAACACAAATCCTCCCCACTCCGTGTTACGGCCCGGGATGATCTGGACGGGGAACCTATCAAAATCGATGAGCGGCTGGATAAAAAAAGGAATGAAGAGAATGGGGACATTGCGCACCAAAAGCAGGGCGTTGTAGATCACGACCTTGTCCCCGGGATAGACGTCGACCTGGTGGGCCTGGATCTTATAAAAGGGGCTGTCCCCGCAACAAGTGGTCACATACCCATCCCTCCAACGGTAGTGATTGTCGGAGACCTTTTCGACTTGGCGGGCCTTGCCGTACAAACTGGGGGGGATATGGGCGTTCATCGTCGACACGTTGCCGATTTTCTTCGTAAAATCGTAGTCGGCGCGGTCACCCGCGAAAACGCTGCCGTTCTGTTTCAAGACCACGTGGCCTTCAGCGACGCCGACCTTGGGCGTCATGTAAACCGTGATCTTGTCAGCGGTTAAAACGGACCCTTCGTAATCAATGCGGACATTGCCGGTCCCGATGACTTTTTGTTCCTCGTGAAAATACTCCACGGCGTCGCCATGGACCTGGATCGGGGTCGCCGCCCTTGCCTTTTCGGGAGTCGCGGACCCGGCGTCGGCATGCGCCGGAGAAACCGCCTGGACCAGCAGCATTAAGCTAGCTAAAAAGACCCCCATCCCGCGCAACAAAATTCCTCCGATCTTCATTTTATCTTCAATGGTTGGAGACAAAAACCTGAGCTGCAGCGCCGATAAATCCCGACTCAGATCCCAAGGCGGCAGGCACTACTCTAACAGACCTCGCAGCTATCGGGAAAGCTTTTTTCCTCAACGTCCGAATCACAGGATCAAAAATCATCGATCCGTTCTGAGCGATGCCCCCGCCGAGGATAATGCGGTCGGGGTTCAGCACATTGGTGAGGCCCGCGAGGGCCGTTCCCAGACGCTCACCGGTTTCCTCCCACAGAAGGATCGCGAAACGGTCTTTTTTCCGCGCCGCCTCCGCCACGAGCCGCGGGGTGAGTTCGCGGCCTTCTTTCAGCCAGCGGGATAAAATACTTTTTTCTCCGGCGGCGAGCCGGCGCCGGACCTTCGCCGTAAAATAACCGCTCCCCACATAAGTCTCGAGACAGCCCCGGTTTCCGCAAGAACACCGGGAACCTTTCTCATCAAGAACGATGTGCCCGATCTCCGCCGCGGAAAACGCCTCCCCATGGAACAACCGGCCGTTCAGGACCAGACCCCCGCCTACGCCAGTCCCGAGTGTAAGCGCGATGAGGTTGCGCATGCCTTTCCCGGCCCCGTAAAGAAATTCCGCCAGAGCCACCCCATTCGCGTCATTGTCGACGAAGACGGGCCGCCGGAGCGCTCTTTCAAGCTCCGCTCGGATCGGAGTATTTTTCCAGCCGGGGATATTCGGAAAAAAATAAATAAAGCCGCGTTCGACGTCGATCGGTCCCGGAGCCCCGAGACCCACCCCGACCACCTTGACATGTCTGGCCTGAGCGCCGGAGATCAGGGACCGGAGTTGACCGACCAACTGATCGAATAAAAGTTTCTTTCCGCCGCGCGGATTCGTAGGAAACTGGCCGCGTTCTAAAACACGGCCATGGGAAGTCACCAACCCGAACTTGACGCTTCCCCCGCCGATATCCACCCCGATCGCCGCTTTTTTTTCCACAAATCTCCTTTCACCGATGAGTCAAACCTTTGTATTATACGAATTCCAGGCCCCTATGACAAATCAGTAGCCGCGCACACGCGGTTCCGGCCCTGCCGTTTGGCCTCATAGAGGGCGGTGTCCGCCGCGTCCACCAGTAAACTCAGATCGTCATTTTTCTTT
>JACPXO010000106.1 GCA_016196505.1 Candidatus Omnitrophota bacterium | reverse complement strand
TGCGTCTCTCTGCCAGCCTTCTCGGGGTCCTGTCCTTCGGCGGGCGCCTTCGTCCTCGTCGTAACTTCGTTCGACTGCGGGCGAAGGCATCCCGCCTCGGCTACCCCTCGAACGCTGGCATTGGTCCCCGGAGACAAAGCTTTGTTCTCCGAAGGGACTTTTGTCGCGGCAGTTGGACTCTTCGCCAAGCCGCACCGGGGGACGGCAAAAGGGAAAGCTGTTTGAGGCGCCAGCCGAGTTTTTTCCACTTTTGCCGAGGGCTCCCGCGACTTGCGAAGAGTCCATGCGACAAGTCCCGAGGAGAATAAAGGTTTCTCGGAGGGACAGGGCAGGATACCGAGCATCAAGTTTTCTCCACCAGATCCCGGACGAGCACGAGTTCGATGCCGGCTTTCTCAAAAACGGGCACCATCGACGCAATGGCCTTCACCGTGGTTAAGTGGTCATGACCGATCACGACCACACGGCGTTTGATGAGGGCCATCCGGCCGGCCGCTTTTAACTGTTTGACGATCGCGGCCTGACTGATCTTGTTGTCAATGAACACGTCGCGTTGGGTGAAAGGGACTCCCAATTCTTTGGCTAACCGCGGGCCCTGTGTGGTCGGGATCACGTTGCTATCGACGAAAAATAAACCCCGGCTCTTCAAACCGGAAAGAAATATCCTCATCACGCGCGGATCGGAGGTCGCGGCCGACCCCATGTGATTGTTGCTCCCCTCCGCATGAGGCACCGATCTTAGGGCCTCGTCGAGGTATTGCCGGATCTCCGATTCGCTGGAGCCGGTCATGATCGTGTGCGGCTCGAGCGGCTCCTTGGAACTCTTCGGCTGCATCGGCATGTGAAGCATCACGCCAAGCCCGTGTTTATGCGCCTCCTCGGCGATACGCGTGCTTCGGGGAAGGCCGGGCAAAATGGACAGGGTCACCGGTCTCCCGATGGCCACGACGTCTTTCACAAGAGACAGGTTGTACCCCCAATCATCCAGGATGATCGCCACGCGCGGGCGCGCGGCCGGCGGAAGCACTCCCGGGACAGGCACCAACGGAGCCAGGGCTAATTGGGAAGGTCTGGGAGTCTCGGGCCGGGCCGGGCGCTGGACAGTCCCTTCCTCATAACGCGGGGTCGGGGCCGTACGCACACAACCGCGGATCACCAGAAACCCAACTAAAAGGACAAAAAGGACAGAAAGAACGACCTTAAGATTACGCATGACCGGAAAGTTTTTTACGCATCAGCTCCTGGACTTTGATGGGGTTGGCGGCCCCCCGGCTTTTTTTCATGACCTGCCCCACCAAAAACATCGCGGCCGTGTCCTTGCCCGATCTAAAATCCTGGACCACCTTGGGATTTTCCCCGATCGCTTCCTCGATCCACCCCGCAAGTGCGGAGTCGTCGGAGACCTGTTCAAGCCCTTTTTCTTTGAGGATCGTTTCCGGGTCGGCGTCTTTTTCAAAAAGATCGGGCAGGATCTTTTCCTTGGCCACCTGCAAACTCACGCGGCCCTTCTCGACCAAACGCTGCAACGCGACCAATTTTTCCTTGGTCAATCGGGTCTCATCGATCTCTTGGCCTTCGGCGTTCAAATACGCGGCCACGGGGCCGATGACCCAGTTGACGATCGCCCGGGGATCCCCATGCGTCACGGCCGCCTGCTCGAAAAACGACCACCGCTCGGACGAGGCGAACAGCACATTGACTTCGTACGGAGACAAGCCGAACCTCCTCACGGCGTCTTCTTTCTGCTCCTTCACCGGCTTCGGCAACGACACCCTCTCCTTTTCGATCTCTTCGGTCGTGAGTGAAAACGGCACAAGGTCCGGCTCGGGGAAATAACGGTAGTCATGTGCCTCTTCCTTGGAACGCATGACCACCGTTTTTTGGCGGGCATCGTCCCAAAGCCGCGTTTCCTGGGCGAGCGCTTCTCCGAGGCCCAGGGCCTCGGTCTGGCGCTTCACCTCGTGGTCGAGAGCGGCTCTCACCGCCTTGAATGAATTCAGGTTCTTGATCTCGACCTTCTTCCCCAAAGGGTCGGAGGCGTTCTTTCGGACGGAAACGTTGGCGTCACAACGCAGATGGCCTTTTTCCATGTCGCACTCGGAGACCTTCACGGACTTGAGAAGGGCTTTGAGGTGGGTCAGATATTCATAGGCCTCTTCGGAGCTTTCGATATCGGGCTCGCTCACGATCTCAAGAAGCGGGGTTCCCGCACGGTTCAGGTCCACGAAACTCGAATCCGGAGATTGGTCGTGAATGAGCTTTCCCGCGTCCTCCTCCAGATGCGCGCGGTGGATGCGGATCTTCTTTCCGGAGCCCAGTTCCACGGAACCGCCCCGGCTTAGAGGGTGGTCGTACTGGGAGATCTGATACCCTTTCGGAAGGTCCGGATAGAAATAATTTTTCCGGTCAAACTTGATCCTCTCCGAAGGGGTGCCACCCATGGCCAGCACGGCACGTAAACCCAGTTTGAACACTTCGCGGTTCAATACCGGCAGCGCTCCCGGAAGCCCGAGACACACGGGGCAAACCGAACTATTCGGCTCACTCCCAAAAAGCACCGCGCACCCGCAAAAAATCTTCGTCCGGCTTTTGAGCTGCACGTGCACTTCAAGGCCGATGGTCACGAGCATGAAAGTTTCTCCCAGGCGTCGGCCACTTTAAAGAGATTCGCTTCGTCAAAGGGTTTGGCCAAAAACTGAAGGCCGATCGGCAGTCCCGCTTTGGACTTTCCGCAGGGCACCGAGATCGCGGGCACCCCGGCGAGATTGGCGGAAATGGTGTAAATGTCCGAAAGGTACATCTCAAGCGGGTTGTCGGTTTTCTCCCCTATTTTAAACGCCGGGCTCGGGGCGGTAGGCGTGACCAACACGTCCACCTGTTTAAAGACCTCGTCAAAATCATGCTTGATCTTCGTGCGCACCTTCATCGCACGCAGGTAATAAGCGTCATAGTACCCGCTCGAAAGATTAAAAGTACCCAGGACAATGCGGCGCTTGGCCTCCGGTCCCAGCCCTTCCCCGCGGGTTTTT
>JACPXO010000105.1 GCA_016196505.1 Candidatus Omnitrophota bacterium | reverse complement strand
TGGTTCAGAATCTCCATATCTACGCCGTGGTTTTCATGCACACCATCAAGTTCGATCTCCTGACGGGCCAAGCGCCCGAGCTTCGACAAATCCAACTCTAAAATTACTTTTAAAAGCAAATCCAAGCATATTTCGGTTGACCATTAAAGAGAGCTTTGTTATACTTAAACGCTCTAAAATAAAACTTGACTTAATGCTTAACTCTATATGGTATCAAAAGATACAAAAATAGCGGTTTGCGGAGACGGCGGTTGGGGGACCGCCTTAGCGCTTCTTTTAGCTTCCAACGGATATGCGGTCACTCTGTGGGGGGCTTTTCCGGAGTACGTTGAGGAAGTGCGAAAAAAAAGAGAGAATGTCAAATTTTTGCCTGGTTTCAAGATCCCCGAAAAGGTCCGCCTGGCCTCCGACATTCATCGTGTTTGCGAAGAGGCCGACCTGATCGTCCTGGCCGCTCCTTCCCAGCATATGAGAAGCGTGGTCCGGAAGATCAAAAAAGACAGGATCCATCACAAGGAGTTCGTGACTGTCGCCAAGGGCATCGAAACGGGGAGTCTCAAAGTGATGTCCCAGGTGATCCATGAAGAATTGGGGAGGGTGAGTCTATGCGTGCTCTCCGGCCCCACCATCGCCCGGGAAGTGGCTCTCAAGTCTCCGGCGGCGGCTTCGGCGGCTTCGACGAGCCATGAGCTCGCCTCTAAGGTCCGTAACATTTTTACGACGGAGTATTTCAGTCTTTTTGAGAGCGATGACGTACTTGGGGTGGAGCTTGGGGGATCGCTAAAGAACGTGATCGCCATTTGTGCCGGGATCGTGCAGGGTTTGGGACTCGGGTCCAACACCCGGGCTGTTTTATTCGCCCGGGGTGTGGCGGAAATGGCACGTCTGGGTCATACCATGGGCGCGCGCCGGGAAACTTTCATGGGTTTGAGCGGGCTGGGAGACTTGGCAACGACTTGTTTGAGCCCTCACAGCCGGAACCGGTGGCTGGGCGAGGAGATCGGCAAGGGAAAAAGTTTGAAGAAGGTTCTGGGTTCCACCGAGATGGTGGTGGAAGGCGTGGACACCTCCAAGTCGGCGTCCCGGCTCGCGAAAAAATTTAAAATTTCCATGCCCATTGCAGAGGCGGTGTACGGTATTTTGTTCAACCGGCACAACCCCAGAGAGGCCGTCAGGGCTCTCATGAAAAGAGAACCGCATCGGGAATTGGATTGATAAAGGCAATGACCAAACAGTTTGGGTCATTGGAATTTGGTGATTGAGCGTTTTTAGTTTGCGGGGTGTGGCCCAGTTTGGTCTAAGGCGCTACCTTGGGGTGGTAGAGATCGGTGGTTCGAATCCACTCACCCCGATTTTTTAAGGGGAATAACTGACGAGGCATAAGACGGCTTATGAAGGTCAAGGCATCTCCGGCTAAAACGGTGAACATCGGCTTGATCGGTTTGGGCGTTGTCGGGTCCGGCGTGGTCAAGGTTCTGAAAAAAAACGCGCGCGCGATCGAAAGGCGCACGGGCATACGGCTTGTACTTAAGAAAATAGCCGTTCAGTCCCTTGCCAAAAAAAGACTCGTGCGTGTGCCGAGACGTCTTTTGACCACGAGACCCGGGGATATCCTTGGGGATCCGTCCATCGATATCGTCGTCGAGCTCATCGGGGGATTGCGCCCGGCCAAGGAGATCATCCGGAAGGCCTTCGAGAACGGAAAACAAGTGGTCACCGCCAACAAGGCGTTGCTGGCCGAACAAGGCGAAGAGATCTTCGGCGCGGCCGCCCGCTGTCGAAAGAAATTGGGTTTCGAGGCCAGTGTTTGCGGAGGGATCCCGATAGTCAAGGCGCTGAAAGAGGGCTTGGCATCCAACCAGATCTCGCATTTTTTAGGGATCGTGAACGGGACCTGCAACACCATTTTAACGGCGATGTCCCAGCGCGGCGTGGGGTTTGACGCGGCGCTGAAAGAGGCCCAGGTCAAAGGGTACGCTGAAAAGAACCCCCATCTCGATGTTGACGGGATCGACTCGGCGCACAAGCTCGCGATCCTCGCGCGGCTCGGGTTCCGGTCGCGCATCGCATTCCGTGACATTCACGTCGAGGGGATACGCCCGCTTTCGATCGTAGACATCGAGTACGCCAAAGAACTGGGTTACGCGGTCAAGCTCCTGGCCATCGGGAAAAATACCGAACGGGGGATGGAGTTACGCGTTCATCCCACGATGCTGCCTTTCGATCACCCTTTGTCCGGGGTCAAAGGCGTGTACAACGCCGTTTTCGTTCATGCCGATCAGGCCGGCGATCTTTTGTTTTACGGCAAAGGCGCGGGGATGCTTCCCACCGCGTCCGCGGTGATGAGCGACATTTTGGACATCGCCAAGCGGATCTCGGGTCAAGTGGACCTGAAGTCCTCAGCACCCATCAGACTTACGGACAAAAAGGTTCTGGCGATGGAGGAGATCGCCTCAAAATATTACCTGCGTTTTCAGGTGGAGGATAAGCCCGGGGTTTTGGGAAAGATCGCGCGCACCCTCGGGAAGAACCATATTTCAATTTTAAGCGTTCACCAAAAAGAGTCCCATGACCCTCGCTCGGTACCGGTGATCATCCTCACCTACGAAGCGAAAGAAAAAAATATCCGCAAAGCGCTGAGCGTCATCAACCGGGACCGGGTGGTCAGAGAAAAAACCGTGATGGTCCGGGTTGAAGCATGAGCTGGCGCGGGATCATTGAACAGTATCGAAAATACCTCCCGGTCAGCGCCGGGACGCCCGTGGTGACTTTGAACGAGGGCAACACGCCCCTCATTCCTTCAAAGGCCTTGTCCGCTGTGTTGGGGGCGCAGGTTTTCCTGAAATACGAGGGGTTGAACCCGACGGGCTCTTTCAAAGATCGCGGCATGACGCTGGCTGTTTCAAAGGCCAAGGAGTCCCGGGCGCGCGTGGTGATCTGCGCCTCGACAGGCAATACGTCCGCCTCCGCGGCCGCTTACGCGGCCCGGGCCGGCATCCGGTGCGTGGTGCTGATCCCCAAAGGCGCGATCGCTCTGGGCAAGCTTTCCCAGGCGTTGATCCACAACGCGCAAGTTCTGGCTCTCGACGGCAATTTTGATGAGGCGCTTCAAATGGTGCGCGAGATCGCCGGCCGGCATCCGGTGACGCTCGTGAATTCATTGAACCCGTACCGGCTGGAGGGTCAGAAGACAGGGGCCTTTGAGGTGTGCGACCAGCTCGGGGTCCGCGCGCCGGATTATCACGCGATCCCCGTGGGGAATGCGGGAAACATCACGGCTTACTGGATGGGTTATAAAGAATACCGTGAAAAAAATATCGTGAACTCCCGGCCCCGGATGCTCGGGTTCCAGGCCGAGGGAGCGGCACCTCTGGTCCGTAAAAAGATAGTGCTTAAACCCAAGACCATCGCTTCGGCTATCCGTATCGGGAACCCGGCCAGCTGGAAAAAGGCCGAAGAGGCCCGCGACGAGTCCGAAGGATTGATCGAGGCGGTGACGGATAGGCAAATTTTGGCGGCGTATGAGCTCTTGGCCAAGGAGGAAGGGGTTTTTGTGGAGCCGGCGAGCGCGGCAAGCGTGGCGGGGATACTGAAGTTACACGCCGCGGGTTATTTTAAAAAAGCCCGACGCCAGAAAAAAAAATTCCGCGTGGTGTGCGTGCTCACGGGTCATGGGCTGAAGGACCCCGACCGGGCGATCCTGTCGGTTAAAAAACCAAAGACGATTCCGGCCAAGCTCAGCGCCCTTTTAGAAGCTATCGAGTTATGAAATATTTGATGTTGATCGCCGGTGGCGTGGTGGACGAGCCCCTGGAGGACTTGGGCGGAAGAACGCCTCTGGAGGCGGCGAAAAAACCTCATTGGGATTCCTTGGCGAAAGAGGGGGTCGTGGGTTCGGTGTCTTTGACGCCACCCGGACTTCCGGCCTCAGGCGACGTGGCCTGCCTTTCGCTTCTCGGCTTTGACCCCGAGGAGTTTTATACGGGCCCCGGCCCGCTCGAGGCGCCGGTGTTCGGGGTCCCCGTCACCGACCGGGACGTTGTTTTTCGCTGTGATTTCGTCACCGTGGATTCTGAGCGTTTGGTGGACCCTTTCGCGGGCCATCTGAGTTCTGAGGAATCCAGGCGCTTGGTCGAGGAGCTTGACCGGAAACTCGGCGGCGGCAGGACAAGGTTTTATCCCGGGGAGAGCTACAAAAATTTTTTGGTTTGCGGTGACGAGGAACTCGTCAATTCCCTGGAAGACCTGACGTCTGAAAACCCTGAGGGTTTGACAGGGCAAAAATTTTCCCGTCATTTTCCGAAAGGAAAACGGGCCGAGGCCATCACGGCCATGATGGAAGAGGCAAAAGCCCTCCTTGAAAACCACGAGATCAACCGGGTCCGGATCGATCT
>JACPXO010000104.1 GCA_016196505.1 Candidatus Omnitrophota bacterium | reverse complement strand
TGAGCTCGCCGTGTTGTGCCATCGCTTCGGAGTGGATATTTGGGAAGTGATCGGCGCCGCGAAAACAAAGCCGTTCGGGTTCATGCCGTTTTATCCGGGCCCCGGCATCGGGGGGCATTGCCTTCCAATAGACCCGTTGTACCTCTCGTGGAAATCGCGACGGCACGGTTTCGAGGCCAAGATCATAGAACTGGCTTCCGCCATCAACAAAAGCATGCCGGCTTACGTGGTCAAACGAGTCACCCATCTCTTGAACCAGGAGCAGATCCCGCTTAAAAAAGCGAGGGTGTTGGTGCTGGGCGTGGCGTACAAGCGGGATATCGACGATACCCGCGAATCCCCCGCTCTCGACGTCGTGACCCGGCTTTTGGAAGAGGGCGTTCAGGTTTCTTACTCGGACCCTTGGGTCCCGGTGTTTCGCGCGGGAACCCACGCGCTTAGAGCGAGGCGTCTGACGCCCGGGCTTTGGAAGCAGCAGCAATGCGTTGTCATTTTAACGGACCATTCCGGTTTCGACTATTCGCTCGTGGCGAAACACGCCCGACGCGTTTTTGACACGCGGAACGCCCTTCGTAAATTCGAAGGGAAGAAAAACGTTTTCTTTTTGTGAGACGGGTGCCGGAGCAGCGTATGCCGACAAAAAAAGTCCTGGTGACGGGGGCGGCGGGTTTTCTGGGGTTGCACGTGATGGACGCGCTTCTTGAACGCGGCCACCGGATCCGCGCGCTGGATAATTTTCTCTGCAGCCGGCCTGAGGCGATCGAACGTTACCGCGGCCGGATCGACTTCATCAAAGGAGACATCCGGCGTCTCAAGGATGTCCGGAAAGCCATGGCCGGGGTGGATGTTGTATTTCACCTGGCGGCGATCCGGTCCGTCGCCAAGACCGTTGAGGACCCGTTCGTCGCGCATGAGATCAACGCGACGGGAACTTTGCTCTTGCTTCGTGAGGCGAGTGCCGCGGGCGTAAAGCATTTTATCTTTACCTCGACGAGCGCCGTGTACGGTGACACTCTCGGGCGTTTTCAAAAAGAAGAGGGGCCCTTTAAGCCGATCTCGCCTTACGGAGTCGCGAAACTCGCCGCCGAACACTATGCCCGGTATTATTTCCTGGAGAAAAAACTTCCGACCTCGTGCGTGCGTATTTTCAATGTTTACGGGCCGAGGCAGAATCCCGAGTCCCGTTATTCGCTCGTGGTCCCGGGGGTTCTTTCGAAAATATTCTCCGGTCAACGCCCCGTGATCGACGGTTCAGGAAAGCAGGCCCGTGATTTCGTGTACGTGGAGGATGTCGTCAGGGCTTTGCTGATGATCTGGGGCGATCCCAAGGCCTACGGAAAAGTTTATAACCTGGGATGCGGCAAGGCCACCTCTGTCACGACGCTGGTGGAGCGTCTTTTAAAACTTTCAGGATCGTCTCTCAAACCCGTTCATGGGCCCCGGCGGCCCGGGGATCCCGAGCGCACTTGCGCGGCGGTGGCGCTTATCCGGAAAGAACTGGGGTGGAAACCGCGGGTGTCTCTTGACGAGGGGTTAACCAAGGTCGTCTCATGGGCGCAAAAAGAAAAAAAAGCTTTTTAATCACCGGAGCAGCCGGTTTCATCGGGTCGCATCTTTGCGATCATTTTATACGCGCGGGGCATAGGGTGCTGGGCGTCGATAATTTTATTACCGGGTCCAGGAAAAACCTGCGGGATCTGATCTCGCACCCCCGTTTTAAGCTGATCCGCCACGACATTTCCAAGCCCCTTGAGGTTCGCGAACGCCTTGATTTTGTCCTGCATTTCGCGTCTCCGGCCAGCCCTCCCGATTATCTGAGCCATCCGATCCAGACATTGAAGGTGGGGTCTCTGGGCACTCACCATGCGCTTGGGATCGCGAAAAAACACAAGGCGGTTTTTTTATTGGCATCCACCAGCGAAGTTTACGGGGACCCTCTGGTGAGCCCGCAGAATGAAAGTTACTGGGGCCATGTGAACCCTGTGGGCCCCCGGGGTGTTTATGACGAGGCCAAGCGTTTCGCCGAGGCGTTGACGCTGGCCTACTACCGGGAGCACCGCGTGGATGCCAAGATCATCCGTATCTTCAACACCTACGGCGAGCGTATGCGTTTGGAGGATGGGCGGGTCATCCCGAATTTTATCGCTCAGGCGCTTCTCGGAAAACCGCTCACGGTTTACGGCGACGGCCGGCAAACGCGGAGTTACTGTTACGTGAAAGACCTGGTGCTTGGGATTGAAAAGGTGATCTCCTCGGGCCTCAACCGGCCGGTGAATCTCGGAAATCCCAATGAAATGACCGTCCTTGAGCTTGCGCGTCTGGTCCTGCGCCTCACCGGCTCAAAGAGCCGCGTGGTGTTTAAGCCGCTGCCGGAAGACGATCCGAAACGCCGTTGCCCCGACATCGGCTTGGCCAAACGATCCCTTCGATGGACCCCCAAAGTCTCTCTCAAAGAAGGGCTCAAGCGCACCCTTCTTTATTTTAAATCGGAAATTTCCTCCAAAAAACATTGACTCCCATGCCCGCTGAATCCCCGGCCCCTTATCTCTCCGTGGTGATACCCGTTTTTAATGAGGAGATCAATATCCTGGAATCGATACGCCGCGTGGACGCTTTCATGGGTTTCGCGGGTTGGGAATGGGAGCTCATCATTTCCAACGACGGCTCTACCGACAGGACGGAATTTCTGGTGAAAGGCGCTTTAAACGACCGGACCGACAAACGCATCCGGCTCATCACGGTCGAGGAGAACCGGGGAAAGGGCGCGGCGGCGCGCCGCGGCGTTTTGGCGGCTACGGGAAAATATATTCTGGTGACCGACGCG
>JACPXO010000116.1 GCA_016196505.1 Candidatus Omnitrophota bacterium | reverse complement strand
CCGGTTCCGCTGAAAAGGTCCAGCACCGTTTTCCCCTCAAGCTCGCCTTGCAGCATGTTGAAAACGGCCTGCCGCGCCTTATCCGACGTCGGCCGCAAATACGGATTCGGCTTAAATAAAATTTTCTTTCCCCGCAAACTTCCGGTCAATATTTTCAAGAGGCGTCTTCTTTCAAGTTAAGCCGTAACCGTCAGTTTTTCCTTGGAGGTCAGCCCGAAGCGCTTGGCCAGCGTCTCGTGTAACGGACAGTTCGCCGGGTCGGCAAGGCACGGGTCAAGCGCGACCAGCTTTGCCGCTTCGTGTTTGGCCGCAGTTAAAATATCGACATCTTTCGCCAGATCACCGATGCGAAGTTTGGGTAAACCGTGCTGCCTCTCGCCCACGAGGTCTCCGGCGCCGCGAAGCGCCATATCTTTTTCGGCGATGTCAAAACCGCTTTGCATCGCTTCAAACGCCCGGAGCCGCTCCGCCGTTTCTTCGTCCTCTGAATCTGAGAATAAAAGACAATACGACTCTTCTTCGCCCCTGCCCACGCGGCCGCGAAGCTGGTGTAGCTGGGCGAGCCCAAAGTTTTCGGCGTTTTCGATCATCATGACGGTCGCGTTCGGCACATCCACGCCCACCTCGATCACCACCGTGGATACGAGCAATTCTATTTTTCTGCCCTTAAAATCCTGCATGACCTTCTTTTTTTCGCCGGCCTTCATCCGGCCATGGAGGATGCCGACCCGGTGGTTTTTAAAAAACCCTGCGAGTTCCCCATAGACCCGCTCGACGCTTTTGGCCGAAAACTCACCCTTATCGTCGACGCGCGGACAGATCACGTATCCCTGCCGCCCCGTGGCCAGCTGTGATCCCAAAAAGCGATAAACATCGCCGCGGCGGCGCTCATCGACCCAAAAAGTTTTCACTGGTTTTCGTCCTTGGGGCAGTTCCGCGATCACCGAAAGCTCCATGTCCCCGTAAAGGGTCAGGGCCAACGTGCGGGGGATCGGGGTCGCCGTCATCATTAAAAAATGCGGCGGGGTGTTGGACTTTTCCTTGAGCGTCGCGCGCTGAAACACGCCGAATTTGTGCTGTTCGTCGATCACCGCTAACCCAAGTTTTTTAAACCGCACGCGCTTCTCGATCAAGGCATGGGTCCCTACCACAACTTGGACCGCCCCGCTTTCGATCTCTTTTAACACTCTCTCTTTTTCGTCCTCCTTAAACCCTTGGGCCAGATAACCGCAAGAAATTCCCAGCGGCTCCAGCATCTGCGACAGATTAAAATAATGCTGTTGGGCCAATACTTCCGTAGGCGCCATGAGCGCCCCCTGAAAACCGTTGGCGGCCGTGAGCACAAGGCCGGCGGCGGCCACCACCGTTTTGCCGCTTCCCACGTCGCCCTGGATCAGCCGGTTCATCGGAGAGTTTTTCGCCATGTCGGCGAGCATGTCTTTGATGGCGCGCTCCTGGCCCGCGGTCAACGGGAAACCCAATGTTTGGATAAATCGGTGCACCTGGGCGCGGCCCTCGGCGTGGGAAAGACCCGCGATCTCTTTTCGGACCTCGGCCCTTCTCATCTGGATGAGAAGTTGCAAAAGAAAAAACTCGTCAAAAACCAGCCGCCGGGTGGCTGCTTTCAGGATCTCAAAGGATCCGGGAAAATGAATGCCCTGGAATGCCGCGGAAGCATCCATGAGCGCCGCATTTTTCTTGACCGCGGGCGGCAACGGCTCCTTGATCTGGCCCAGATGCTCCGCCACGGTCCTATAGAGAAGGGCCCGGAGTCCCTTTTGGCTCAGATCCTCCGTTAAAGGATAGACCGGCACTATTCTCCCGGAATGCACCCGTGGGGTCTCCGACGCGTCTTTCACCACCTCATACTCAGGGTGTATCATGTGCCACTGTCGGCCCTGCTTTTCCACTTTCCCGTATAAAATGATCTCGGACTTAGGGAGCAATAGTTTGGCCAAATACGGCTGATGAAACCAGGTCGCGAAAAGGTGGGCTTTGCCGTCGGTGACGACGACGCGGAAGACGCTTTGCCCGGTTTTGGTCCGAAAAAAGCCGCGGCTTGAAACCACGCCCCGGACGCATTCCTTCTCCTTAAAACTGATCTCGGAAACGGACTTGATAGGAGCGCGGTTTTCGTAACGCCTCGGAAAAAAATAAAAGAGATCTTCGAGCGTGTGAAGTTCGAGCTGGGCAAGGATCCGGGACCGCTCCGGCCCCACGCCTTTAAGAAACCTCACCGGCGTCGACAGGGTGATTTTGGGACATTCTCCTTGCTTTTTCTCATTTGACATGATAGCTTAAGGGCTCGAATTTTAAGGAGAAGGAGAGTTTATGTCCAGAGTGTGTTATTTCACAGGCAAAAAACCGCGTTCCGGTAAAAAGATAGCCCGCCGCGGTATTGCTAAGAAATCAGGCGGTATCGGGTTAAAGACCACCGGCATCACGACACGCCGTTTTCTTCCGAACCTTCAGAGCGTAAAGATCATCGAGAACGGCACGGTCAAAAGAGTGCGCGTAGCGGCAAGCTACCTCACCTCAGGCAAAGTGGTGCGGGCCCCCAAACGCACCTGGAAGAAAGCTACCGCCAGTCCTGAAGCTCAAGTCCAATCGACTCAATCCCATTAAACGTATTTAAAGCGGGCGCATAAACCGCGTCGAACCGCTCCCGGGGTCTTGACTCTTTCCACCGTTCGTAGCATCTGAACCCCACCATCTCACAGATCGCTTTGCCGGTTCCATCCGTCACCCAAGCCGCCAGGGTGTCTTTTCCCCGGCGCCTCGGCGTGGTCTTTAACCGAAGGTTGCGCGACACAAAAATCGGTTTCGGATTTCCGGGCCCAAAAGGGGCCAAACGCTCCATGTCCGATATAAATTTGGCGTCCAGGTCACTCAAGGGAAGCTCCGCGTCCACGGCCCTCTCGGCAAATCCCGCGGACAAATGCGCGTCCGACGCTGCCTCGTTCAGCCGCCGGCGAAAATGAGGGATGTGTTCCTCTTTGAGCGTCAAACCGCAGGCCTGGGCGTGCCCTCCAAAATTCATCAAAATATCACGGCATTGGTTCACGGATTCAAAAATGGAGAAATGCGGCAAAGACCTCCCCGACCCTTTCCCCACTCCTTCCCTAACCGCGATCACGATCGAGGGACGCGCGTAGCGGTCCACCAGGCGCGAGGCTACGATCCCCAGCACCCCTTCATGCCAGTTTGAGCTTTGAAGCACGAGCACCTTTTGCTCTTCTTTGAGGGGATCGGTTTCAACGCACTCCACCGCCTCTTCGAAAGCGGCCAGTTCCACGCGCTGGCGGTCACGGTTCCCCTCCTCCAAAACTTGAGCCAAATTCTGCGCCTCGAGCTCATTCTCGGTGGTCAAAAGCTTAAAGGCGTGTTCGGGTGAACCCATGCGGCCGGAGGCGTTGATCCTCGGGCCTATCCCAAAAGCGATGTCACGGGTCGTTAAACGCTCGCGCGTCAAACCCGCCGCTTTGATCAACGCGCAGAGGCCTTTTCGCCGGGTGCCACGTAAAATCGTCAGTCCGAACCTCAAAAGGATCCGGTTATCGCCTTTCACCGGCGCTAGATCCGCCACCGTTCCCACCGTCACAAGATCCAGGTACGGCTCCGCCTTTTTGTAATCCCCCAAGAGAGCCCAGCCCAGCTTAAACGCAAGTCCGCAAGCCGCGAGGTTTGGGTCGCCAGCCCCGTCGGTCGCGGCGCTCAGGATGGCATACGCGTCGGGAAGTTCGGACTTTGGGAGGTGATGATCGACGATGATGACGTCCACGCCGCGCTGGTTCAGGAAACGCACGGGCCCGATCCCCGTGATGCCGTTGTCCACCGTGATTACCAGCCCAAAATTTTTATTTAAAAGCCGTTCAAGCGACCCCTGATTCAGCCCGTAACCCTCGTTCCGACGATGCGGGAGATGCGCCTCCACGTCAGCCCCGAGACTTTTTAAAATAGGAAAGAGGATCGCGCTGGCCGTGACGCCATCCACGTCGTAGTCCCCATAGATCAAAATCTTCTCTGTATTGCGAATGGCTTGAAAAATACGCTCAACGGCCTTGGGCATGCCGGTAAATTTGAAAGGGCTCTCGAGGTCGTCGAGCGAAGGGTTTAAGAAATGGTGACTTTCAGCGGCGCTTTTCATGCCCCGCCGCAGCAGAATGCCGCAAAGCGCGGGATGTATTTTGAGTTCTTGGGAAAGGGCTTGAGCGGTCTCGAGAGGCGAAGGGATAACCCAGCGGCCGCTCATCCGTTCATTTCTTTTTTGACCCGGGCCAATCCACCAGCACCGG
>JACPXO010000110.1 GCA_016196505.1 Candidatus Omnitrophota bacterium | reverse complement strand
TTCCCGCGAGCCCGTCACAATCCGCTTAAGTATTTTTGGTGAGGTATTCGATCATGTCGCGCGTGGAGACCACGCCGATGGGGATGCCGTTGTCGACGACCGGCACGTGACGGAACTTCCCGATGGACATTTTGTGAAGCGCGAAGGAAAGCGGCGCGTCCTTATCAAGCCACTCCGGGTTCGGAGTCATGATGTTTTTGACGGGGAATTTTTCCAGGTCTTTGACCTTTCCGGCGACTTTCAGCAGGATATCCCGGATGCTCGCGATCCCGATCAATTTTTTGTTTGAGTCACAAATAAGCACACACCCCTTGGTCGGCAAGGCCTGCATCCTTTGAATCACTTCCTTCATCGAGGTATCGGGCGACACAAGGATGGGGGGAGTCTTCGAGATAAAATCCGCCACGCGTTCGGTCATGATCTTCTTCTGAAGCTTGTCTTTGCCCGGTTGAGGCAGGTCTTTTTGCGTGAAGGAATGCAGGCATTTGCCGCAGTGGTCGCTCCCCAGGATATTTTCATGTCCGCAGTAAGGACATTTTTGCTTCATGGTGTCAAACCTCCCAGATACCTTCCGTGTAAAAGATCTTTTGCAGGTCACCCTTGCCTTTTTTCTGAACGGACATTTTGACCTGTTCCTCGAGCATCTCGTTGTAAGTCGGCTTTTCGATGGAACGGAACACCCCGAACGGCACCGGCATCTCGGGGAACTCCATCTGAGTCAAAAGATAGGCATAATTCGGAGAAGGGTCATTTTCATTATGAACCAGTAGTTGGCTTTGGTCTTTCACGCTTGCCAGGTCCACGATCTCTGTTTTAAACCCGTTCAACACGATGCCCTTGTCCTTATTTTTCCCGAAGACCAGGGGTTTGCCGTGCTCGAGGTAGATCGCGCGGTCGTCCCGGTGCTCTCGGCCGGTGATCGGAACATGCGTGTCTTTGTTGAAGATGATGCAGTTCTGGTAGATCTCCACGAACGAAACGCCTTTGTGCTGGGCGGCCCGGGCTAAAATTTGGCCCATGTGCCGCGGGTCGTTGTCCACGGTGCGCGCGATGAAGGTGGCTTCCGCGGCGATCGCGATACAGAGCGGGTTGATGGGATAGTCGATGGACCCTTCGGGCGATGATTTGGTGATCTTGCCTTTTTCCGAGGTAGGGGAGTACTGGCCTTTGGTCAAACCGTAGATCTGGTTATTGACTAAAATAATGTTAAGGTCGACGTTCCGGCGCAGGGTATGAATGAGGTGATTCCCCCCGATGCTCAAGCCGTCCCCGTCGCCGGTCACGACCCAGACGGTCAGGTCGGGCCTAGCGCATTTCAAGCCCGTCGCGATCGAAGGCGCGCGGCCGTGGATCGTATGGAATCCATACGTGTTCATATAGTAAGGAAAGCGGCTTGAACAACCGATCCCCGACACAAAGACGTGTTTTTCGCGCGGCGTCGTGAACTGCGCGAGTGTGCGTTGCATCACCGACAGGATCGCGTAGTCCCCGCAGCCGGGGCACCACCGCACCTCCTGGCCTGAGACAAAATCTTCCTTGGTGTAGGGGAGAGTTGTGTGAGAAGGCGTCGCAGTCACAGAAGTTCCTTAATTTTTGCCTTGATTTCCCGGATCTTGAACGGCTGGCCTGTCACGCGGTTGTAGCCGACGCAATGGACACCCTCGAATTCGGAACGGATGAGGACTATGAGCTGTCCGGCGTTGATCTCCGGGATAAGAACCGTCTCAAAACTCCTTAAAATTTCACCCAGATTTTTTGGGAATGGATTCAGGTAATTCAAATGGCACGAGGAAACCTTGGTGCCTTCTTTTTGGAGCTCAGTCACGGCTCCAAGAATGGAACCGTAGGTGCCGCCCCAGCCGAGGACAAGGACTTTGCCTTTTTTTTCACCGGTTACCTCCGCCGGCGGAATGTCCTCGGCGACGCGCCGGACTTTCTCGCGTCTCAGTAGCGTCATCCGGTGATGGTTTTCCGGGTCGTAACTCACCGCGCCGGTTTTGTCGGCTTTTTCAATGCCGCCGATACGGTGCTGAAGCCCCGGCGTTCCCGGAATGGCCCAGGGTCTGGCCAATGTTTTTTCATCCCGGAGGAAAGGCGCGAAGGGACCCTCCCAGGTTTTGGGGTGTTCGATCTTGATCGGAGAAAGCTCCTCGAGCTTCGGCAGACGCCACGGCTCCGAGCCGTTGGCCAGGTACCCGTCCGAAAGAAAGAAAACGGGGGTCATGTATTTGAGGGCGATGCGTATGGCTTCGAGGGTATAATCGAAACAGTTCGAAGGAGTGGAGCTTGCGATCACCACGACGGGCGAATCGCCGTTCCGGCCAAAGGCGGCTTGCAAAAGATCCGACTGCTCGGTTTTAGTCGGGAGCCCGGTGGAAGGTCCGCCCCTTTGGACATTGAGGATCACCAGCGGCAGTTCCGCCATCACCGCAAGGTTGATCATCTCGGATTTCAAGCAGACGCCGGGTCCGCTCGTGGCGGTGACCCCGATCTGCCCGCCGAAAGAAGCGCCGAGCGCCGCCCCGCAGGCGGCGATCTCGTCCTCCGCTTGAAAAGTTTTCACCCCGAAATTTTTTCGTTTGGCCAATTCATGCAGGATATTGCTCGCCGGCGTGATGGGGTAGCTGCCGTACAGCACCTCTTTGCCGGTAAGCCAACTGGCCGCGATGATGCCCAGGGCCGTGGCTTCGTTGCCGGTGATCTTACGGTAAGTGCCGGGCCGGATGGCCGCTTTTCTCACCACGTATCGCGAGGGGATCGTTTCGGTGATGTCGCCGTAATTATAGCCCGCTTTGACGGCCATGACATTGGCCTCGGCCATCTCGGGGCGTTTTGAAAATTTTTCGTGGATCCACTTGATCGTGTGTTCCAAGGAACGGCCGTAGATCCAGAACATGAGCCCGAGCGCGAAGAAATTTTTGCAGC
>JACPXO010000109.1 GCA_016196505.1 Candidatus Omnitrophota bacterium | reverse complement strand
GTGGCAGATCTTCTGCGCCAGCTTCAAAATGTCGTCCGGGATCGTGGCCGAAAAAATAAGGTTCTGTCTCTTGGGAGGCAAAAAAGAGAGTATCCTTTGCACGTCGGGAAGAAAACCCATGTCCATCATGCGGTCGGCCTCATCCAGCACCACGACCTGCAAAGCCCCGAAATCAATGCGTCCGGAGTACACGTGATCCAGGAGCCGCCCCGGCGTGGCCGAAATGATATCCAACCCTTGCGCCATAGTGCGGATCTGAGGGTCCATGGGCACCCCGCCATAAACGGCGAGACCTCTCAAGTGGACATAACGCGACAGGTTTTTCAAATGGTCCATCGACTGCACGGCCAGCTCTCTCGTCGGCGCGACGATGAGGGCGCGCAGACCCTTGGCCGGGTGGCTCTCCGACAAAAGCCGGTGAAGAATAGGCAGGACGAACGCGGCGGTCTTTCCGGTGCCGGTCGGGGCGGAAGCGATGACGTCGCGGCCGGCCATGATCACCGGGACACACTCCCGCTGAATGGGCGTGGGTTCCACATAACCCAGGTCGTGGATGCCTTTAAGTAAATTGGGGTGAAGCTTGAACGAATCAAACGACATAAGATCTCTTTTCTCTAGTGAAAATAATTATGGGCGGTCAAGGATTCGAACCTTGGACCTTCTGAATGTAAATCAGACGCTCTAACCAACTGAGCTAACCGCCCAAAAGGTGAGGCCCTTCGAAGGGGGTTATTATAGCACAGAGTCGGCTTTAAGCCGTTTGGGCAGCGCGTCGATCTTGGCGGCAAGGATAAAGTCGTTTTCGGAGAGCCCGCCGATCGCGTGGGTGCTGAGCTCAATGGCCAGCTGCCGGTAACCGGTCAGATGAACATCCGGATGGTGGTCTTCCCTTTCGCCGACTTCCGCGATCGCTTGGATGAACTCGATCGCTGCCATGAAATCTTTCATCACGTATTCGGCGCGCAGGGTTTTCGCCTCCGCCGAAAGTTTCCAGCCCTCAAGATCCTTTAAAAGCCGCCGGGCGTCTTCCTGGGCAAGCGGCGAGGCCCCTCCTTCGCAGGGAACGCACTTTTTTTTCAGAAGTTCATCCTTTGACACGGTTCGGTTCCAGGGTTCTTTTAGAAAAAATCGTTCTGATCCCCTCCCTCACGAGCAGTACGGCTAAAAGAAAAAGGACCCCCGAGACCGCCGCGGTGGGGTCCCACTTAAAATCCTTCGCTAAAAATCCAAACACCAGCGGTTTCATTAAGATCAAAAGCGACCAAAGCGTCATCGCTAGCATGAAAAAAGACGGCAGAAGACTTACCCACCAGGATTTTCCCGATTTCTTAAGCCAAATGGATAAAACCATCAGCGTCAGCCCCGCCAAAAGCTGATTGGACGTCCCAAAAATGGTCCAAAATATCTTCCAGGCGGGGATGAGGTTTCCTTGAACGTCCGCCACCTTGAGACTCACGCAAAAAAGAGGCAGCGCGAGACTGGCCGCCGTCGCCGCCACTTTACCGAGCGTCCCCTTCCAACCGGTCAATTCTTCAAAGATATAGCGCGCCAGACGCGTCGCCACGTCCAAGGTATCATAAATGAACGTGGTGAACGCCAGCAGCGCGAAAGACCTGGCGAAGCCGATCGGGATCCCAAAATGGCTCACAAAACGGCTTAAACCCTCCGCATAGATCCGGTCAGGCGAGGCCGCGGTGAACGCGTCGGTTTTCGTGAGCACCATGACCGTCGAAAGGGCGATGACGGCGACAAGCCCTTCCATGAGCATGCCTCCGTAACCCACGAGATGGCAATCGGGTTCCT
Organism: Candidatus Omnitrophota bacterium; assembly: GCA_016196505.1. Lineage (GTDB taxonomy): Bacteria > Omnitrophota > Gorgyraeia > 2-02-FULL-51-18 > 2-02-FULL-51-18 > JACPXO01. The sequence goes on along the minus strand of JACPXO010000109.1, from coordinate 2,033 downwards.
TGGAAATCTGTTTCGAGGTGGTGCCGGAACACACAATGCCGTGGAATCCTGAGCAGGCCCCGCAGGCCACCGTCACAAAAAGAAGCGGAAAAAGAGAAAAGCCGTTCGCGGAGTTCACAAAACCCGTAAAGGCGGGGTACTGGATCTTCTCGCCGCCCAGGAAAACGCCCACCACCCCCATGGCCAGCGTCCCGTAAAGGAAAAATCCCCCAAGATACCCGCGTGGCTGGAGTAAAAGCCACATCGGCACCAAAGACGCCGCGAAACAATAAGCCAAAAGGATCACGTTCCACGCCTTTTGCGGTTCCCCGAAAACCCCCGAAGGAAGCACCAAAGGAAAATACTGTCCTCCCCAGATCGCCAGGATCACCAGCGGCAAAAAAGTAAGCGTCGCCGCCCAAAGAGGCATCCTAAACCGGTAAAGGGCTATCCCCATGACGACACCGATGAAAAGATACAGAAAAGAGGAGCTCGCCACACTGCCTCCAAGCTCCGGACTGACAAAGGAACTGCTGGTGAGGTCCGTGAAGGCCGTGATCACGTACATGAGCGACAGCCACACGAACATCATAAAGAAAAGATGACCCCGGGGACCCAGGTGCTGGCGTACCATCTCCACGATGGAGGTCGCCCGGTGCCTGACCGAGCCCGCTAAGCTCGCGAAATCATGCACGGCCCCAAGGAATATGGACCCGCCCACGATCCATAAAAGGACCGGCAGCCAGCCGAACCACAATCCCGCCAAGATCGGGCCGACGATGGGTCCCGCCGCGGCAATAGCTGAAAAATGCTGGCCTAAAAGAAATCTTTTTCGGGCCGGCACGAAATCCACGCCGTCATTGATCTCGCAAGCCGGGGTTTTCCGCGTTTCGTTCAGCCCAAAGTGACGGGTAAGAAATTTTCCGTACGTGAAGTAAGCGGCCGTAAAAAGAGCCACCGCCAAAAGAGCGACCCAATAAAGACTCATGGTTTCCCTTTAATGAATCCCCACACCTTCCCGGTGCCGGGGTCGAATGTTTTGGAGGTCAAACGCCCCGCGGCTTCGGGTCCCAGCTCATCCTCGGCTTTCACCGCGAGCTTCTGAGGGGGCTTGGACCGGAAATGAACCCGCGCGACGATCTCCTGCCCGAAATAGCAACCTTTGGTGTAAGACACATAGTCCTCATCGCCGATATTCAACAACATCTCGTCCTGGAAATCAACTCCCTGAAGCGGGATCGAATGTTTCAACCGGAACAGCGTGTAATCGTCTTCTGTCGCGGTCGCCTTCAAATTTTTCGCCGTCAAAACAAGTTGCCCGCCGGCTTCGGGGATCACCCACTCCCCCGACCCCGGAACATAACTCTTTTCAAAGTCAAAATAGACGCGCGAGCGTTCGGGTAAGGCCGCCGTTCCCATGAGTCTTAAATACCGGTCGAGATGCAAAATTGTGGGTTCGACAACCGATGACTCCATCACGACCAGCGCTTCGTCCTCGCTTATTTTTTTCTGATAAAAAAGCGCCACCACACGACCGCGCAAGTCGACAAAGGCGCCTTTCGGCGCTTCGCACACTTGGGTCGAATAGCCCTTCAAAAATTCACACGCCTTCGGACTGAAACGAAGGATTTTCTTGGACGTGAGTTCAAATAGTTTCATCGGGCGCGGGGTTTACTCGTAAATGATTTCTAGTTCAATATACCCCGCGGGGCTGAAAAAAACGAGAGAATTACGTGAAGAGACTCCGCATCGACTTGGACAAGGTAACCCGTTTCCTTTTTCCTGTCCCGAATCGTTGGGATTTTAGGGCAAGGTCCGCGATGGTCGAGTCCGCCAGGAGATGATGCATCTGGTTCTTGGCGGCGAGCCACGCGTCATGAAGCAGGCAGGGTTTCCGGTCGTCGCATTCCTTAAAACCCATCAGGCATCCGGAAAATTGCGATCCCGGAAAATTGTCCACGGCGGACACCACCCGTAAAATAGAGAGCTTGTCCGGAGGAACGGCCAGAACGAACCCGCCTGTCGGGCCTGTTTTTGACTTAAGGACTTTCTTT
>JACPXO010000103.1 GCA_016196505.1 Candidatus Omnitrophota bacterium | reverse complement strand
TCAGTTGCCGCTCGCCATTTTGGGGATCTCTCTGGCTCAGGCGGTGCTGCCGACCTTTTCCACACAGGTCGTGCGGGGCGAGGTACGGGAGTTCAAAGAAACTTTTTCCTTTGCCGTGCGTTCGCTCGTCTTGATGGTGCTTCCGGCCTCCGTGGGCCTGGCGGTGCTCGCCAAACCGATCATCCGCATTCTTTTTCAGCACGGGCGTTTTGACGGTTACTCCACCGAGATCACTTCAGGGGCGCTTTTCTTTTACGCGTTCGGGCTTTTGTCCTGCGTCTTGATCAAGATCCTGGTCAACGCCTTTTATGCCATGCAGGACACGCGCACACCTGTCAAAACCATGATGGTCTCGCTGGCCATGAACATCGCGTTGAGTCTCGTACTCATGCGTTCTCTGAAGATCGGCGGTTTGGCGCTGGCCTCCAGCGTATCCGCCACGGCCAACGCGGGCATGCTTTATTTCTGTTTGAGAAAAAAGGTGGGCGGATTTGACGAGCCGAGGATGTTCAAAACGTTCGTCAAAGCCCTGGCGGGGTCCGTCGTGATGGGGGTCGCCGCGTTGCTTTATTACCGGTATGTTCTTGAGGGGGCTGCCCTCGGCCCTCGCGTCCATCAAACCCTGCTTCTCTTCGCCGGCATTGGGTTGAGCGCCGTGGTTTACGTCTTGAGCATTTGGGGCTTAAAAACGGAGGAGCTGAAATGCCTATGGCCGCGCGTCCTGGGCTGATCCCCGTATTCCTCAAAGAAAGGATCCAAGGGCTCCCGGAAAATCCGGGAGTCTATTTTTTCAAGGACCGCCAGGGGAAACCCCTTTATATAGGGAAGGCGCGGTCGATCCGCAAACGCGTGTCTTCGCATTTCCGTTTTTTTGGCGAGTCATTTTCCAAAGAGGGGAAGATGCTCCGCGAAACCCGCCGCATCGATTTTCTGGAGACCCCCACGGAGGCCGAAGCGCTGCTCCTCGAGGCTAGTCTCATCAAGGAACATCAACCCAAATTCAACCAGGAACTCAAGGACGATAAAAGCTATCCCTTTTTAAAGATCACCTCCGAGACCTACCCCCGGCTTGTGGTCGTTCGCGGTCGTAAGCCCGACGGCTCAAAGTATTTTGGGCCCTACACGAGCGCGCACCTTTTGCGGCGGGCGGTTTCGATGCTCCGGCGTTTTTTTCCGATGCGTACTTGTCAACCGATGCCGGAAAAAGTATGTCTCATGTTCCACATCCATCAGTGCCACGGCCCATGCGAAAAGCGTATCGATCGCCGCGCTTACTTGGAGATCGTCAAAGAACTCGAGCTTTTCCTGGAAGGCCGGCGTGACGCGTTGATACGGAATCTGGCCAAACGCATGAAAGCGTGTTCCGAGCGGCGAGAATACGAGAAAGCAAAAGCGTTATACGATGAGATCCAGGCGTTGTCCAGCGTGCCTCAGGGGTTACCCGGGCGTTTGGAAGCGGGAAAGGTCCTGGAGGCCGCGCGCGCCGCGCTGGGTCTAAGCCGTCCGCCGTTCCGCATCGAGGCCTTTGATATTTCCAACATCGCCGGCCAGGAAGCCGTCGGGTCTCTGGTCGTCTTCGACGGCGGCAAACCCGTGAAATCCGAGTACCGCCGTTTCCGGATCAAAACGGTCAAAGCCATTGACGATTATGAGATGATGCGGGAGGTGGTGCGCCGGCGCTATACGCGGCTTTTGAGCGAGAAACGGGAACTGCCGGACCTCGTGGTCATCGACGGCGGCAAGGGGCATTTGGCCGCCGCCAAAGGGGAATTGGATGTGTTGAACCTGGACGACCTTCCCGTCATTTCCATCGCCAAACAGCACGAGATCCTTTTTAAGCCCGGCCGGGACGCCGGGATAGTCTTGCCTCAAAATTCCCCGGTGCTTCAGCTCATTCAGCATTTGCGCGATGAGGCGCACCGTTTCGCGATCAGCTATCACCGCCGTCTGCACCGGAAAGAGGCGTTTTTGAAATAATTTTTATAGGCGGAGAGCGCTTTCAATGCTAAAATCTATTTTCAATTTATTGGTGTTGAGGTCAACCCATCGATGCTAAAAGATCTGAACGAGAAAATAAGCGCGGCCGGCCGGAAACTTGACGCGTTGGGGAGGTTTCTTTGATGTGGAAACACTCCAGGGAAGGATCCGCGCGCTCGAAGAGGAGATCGCCAAGCCCGATTTCTGGACGAACCCCGAAACAAAAAATCCCGTCATTCAAGAGCTGAAACGGCTCAAGAACCAGGTGGGGCCCTACCTTCAGCTTCAATCCCAAACCGTGGAACTCAAAGGCCTTCTCGAGATCGTGGAGGAGAGCGACCACGCGTCCGTCTCGCATCTCGAACAAGAGGCCGCGGCTTTGACCGCGGCCATTGACCGGCTTGAGTTCCAGAAACTTCTCGGAAATCCCGAGGACCCGAATGGGGCCATCTTGAGCATCAACGCCGGGGCTGGAGGCACCGAATCCTGCGATTGGGTGTCCATGCTGTTGAGGATGTACACCCGCTGGTCCGAAAAAAAGGGCTATGAGCTGGAGATGATAGACGTTCTGCCCGGAGAAGAGGCCGGCATCAAAAACGTGACGCTTCTGATCCAGGGAGATTTTGCTTACGGTTATTTGAAATCGGAAACGGGGGTGCATCGCCTCGTGCGCATCTCGCCGTTCGACGCGAACAAAAGGCGGCACACCTCCTTCGCCTCGGTGGAGGTCATTCCGGAAGTCGAAGACGACATCAAAATAGAAGTCAAAGAGCAGGACATCCGCGTGGATGTCTTCCGGTCCTCGGGCAAAGGCGGGCAGGGGGTGAACACGACGGACTCGGCTGTGCGCATCACTCATTTGCCTACAGGGATCGTGGTGCAGTGCCAAAACGAACGCTCGCAGCTTAAGAATAGGGCGACCGCGATGAAAGTCTTGAAAAGCCGCCTCTATGAAAAGGAAATGGCCCAGCGCGAGGAAAAGCTTCAGAAGAGCTACCGCCAAAAACAGGACATCGCCTGGGGAAGCCAGATCCGTTCCTATGTGCTTCATCCCTACAACATGGTGAAGGATCACCGCACGGACCAGGAAACGGGGGACGCCAGCGGGGTGTTGGACGGGGATCTGGATGAATTTTTGCAGGCCTACCTGCGCTGGCAGGGGGAGAAGACTCCATGACCGGTTGGGTTTTAAACAAACTGTTTGGCTCGCAGAATGACCGGTTGCTCAAGCGTCTTTGGCCGACGGTGCACCGGATCAACGCGTTGGAACCGGAGATCTCCCGGCTTACCGACGCTGAATTGAGGGCCAAGACCGAACACTTTCGCGCGCGGCTCAAGGAAAACGAGAATTTCGACGCCCTTTTACCCGAGGCCTTCGCCGTGGTGCGCGAAGCTTCCAAGCGCGTGCTCAAGATGCGTCATTTTGACGTCCAGCTTCTTGGGGGGATGGTGCTTCATATGGGAAAGATCGCCGAGATGGCCACGGGCGAAGGGAAAACCCTCGTGGCGACCCTGCCCGTTTACCTGAACGCCCTGGTGCAAAAAGGCGTTCATGTCGTGACGGTGAACGACTATCTGGCCAAACGCGACCGCGAATGGATGGGCCCGGTCTATGAGTTCCTGGGGCTGACCATCGGGGTGATCCAGCACGGCTCCTCGCCCGAGGATAGGCAGAGGGCCTACGCCAGCGACGTGGTTTACGGCACCAACAATGAGTTCGGTTTTGATTATTTGAGAGACAACATGGTGCGGCGGGTCGAGCACCGCGTTCAGAAGCCGCTCAACTTCGCGATCGTCGACGAAGTCGACAGCATCCTGATCGATGAAGCGAGGACCCCTCTGATCATTTCCGGCCCCAGCGAAGAGTCCACCGATAAGTATTACAAGATCGACAAGATCATGCCGCGGCTTAACAAAAACGAGGATTATCAGGTCGAGGAAAAAACGCGCACGGTGTCCCTGACGGACAAAGGCATCAAGAAGGCCGAGGAGGCGCTCGGGGTGCATAATCTCTATGACCCCGCGAACGTGGAGCTCGTGCACCACGTGAGCCAGGCCCTGCGGGCCCACGCGCTTTTCAAAAAAGACGTGGACTACGTCGTCAAAGACGGCGAAGTCATCATCGTCGATGAATTCACCGGGCGCCTGATGCCGGGACGGCGTTATTCCGACGGGTTGCACCAGGCTCTCGAGGCCAAAGAGAACGTCAAGGTCGAAGAGGAGAACCAGACGCTCGCGACGGTCACTTTCCAAAATTATTTTCGTATGTACAAAAAACTGAGCGGCATGACGGGCACGGCCCAGACCGAGGCCCAGGAATTCCACGAAATATACCGCTTGGATGTCGCCGTGATCCCCACGAACCAGCCGATGGCGCGGACGAATTTCCCCGACAGGGTTTACAAGACCGAACGCGAAAAGTTCAATGCCGTCGTTTCGGAGATCGTCGAGCTTCATAAACAGGGGCGCCCGCTTTTGGTCGGCACAGTGTCCATCGAAAAGTCGGAACTGCTGAGCTCGCTTTTGAAAAGAAGCCATGTGCCGCACAACGTGCTGAACGCGAAGTATCACGAGATGGAAGCCGAGATCATCAAACAGGCCGGACAGCCCTCCACCGTCACGATCGCGACCAACATGGCAGGCCGCGGCACGGACATCGTGCTGGGCCCCGGCGTCAAGGAGCTTGGGGGCCTGCACGTGCTCGGGACGGAGCGGCATGAGGCCAGGCGCATTGACAATCAGCTGAGGGGCCGGTCGGGCCGGCAGGGAGACCCGGGCTCATCGAGATTTTATCTCTCGCTCGAAGACGACCTCATGAGGATTTTTGGCTCGGATCGTATCGCCGGGATGATGCAAAAGCTGGGCATGGAAGAGGGCCAGGAGATCGAACATCCGCTTGTCACCCGCGCGATCCAGACGGCGCAGAAACGCGTCGAGGGGCGGAACTTCGAGATCCGTAAACAACTCCTCGAATACGACAACGTGATGAACCGTCAGCGCGAGGTGATCTACGAAGAACGGCGAAAAGTACTTGAGGGGGAAGATTTGAGGGAGCACTTCCTGGGCATGATCGAGGAGGTGGTGGATGAGCAGTGCGTCGCTTATTCGCCCGACGCCGAAGACGCTTTCAAGATCTTTTCCGACCGTGTCCGCAAGATCTTTCCGGTCTCGCTTGACGGCCTTGAAGCGATGACGGGCGACGCGCTCGTGGAGGCCTTGATAGAGCGGGCGAAGGCCGCCTATGATGAAAAGGAAAAGACGCTCGGCGCGGATTTCATGAGGTATTTGGAACGTCTCATCCTCTTGGATGTGGTGGATTCAAAATGGAAAGAGCATTTGAGAAATACGGACAATCTCCGGGAAGGCATCGGGTTGCGTGCCTACGGACAGAAAGACCCGCTCGTGGAGTACCGCCGCGAGGCCTACGAGGCGTTTCAGGCGATGGTCGAAGTCATCAAGGAAGACGCTTTGGAGTTTATGTTCAGGGTCCAACCCGTCGAGAAAACCCCGCCGGGGCCCGTTTTGTCCCCCGAGATGCCCCGAAAGACCGCGCCGCTTCAATTTTTGCATCCGGACGCCGCCGGCTCTCTTAAAAATAGTTTGGCTTCTCAGGAAACCCTTCCCGCCGACGAAGAAAGTCCTACGGCCACGCAACCGGTTTCGAGGGCTTCCTCCGAAAAAGTCGGGCGAAATGACCCTTGCCCGTGCGGGAGCGGAAAAAAATTCAAAAAATGTCACGGCCAATGAGCGCATGTCTCGGCTGAAAGACCCCTTCCTTATCCTTCTTTCATCCATTCTTTGGATGCTGCCGTTCCACTTTGGAGAGCTTTGGCTCTTAAGTGCCGTTGCGTTCGTCCCTTATTTTTTCGCGCTCGAACGCAAGTCGCCGGGTCGCGCGGCTCAAGTTTCTTTTTTCCTCGGCATCCTTTTTTATTTTATGCTGGGCTATTGGTTGTCGTTCGTGAATGTATTGGGGTTTTTCCTTTTGGCGGGTTACTTGGCGTTGTACACGGCTTTGTTCGGCTACCTCGTCCCCGGTATCTTATGGGCGGAGGCGGGTTCTTATGCGCGGGATCCCGGCAAAAGCGCGTGGATGGCCATGATCGTCGCGTCCTTTTGGGTGATCCTCGAATACGCGAGGGGGTGGGTGGCCGGAGGCATCCCCTGGGCGCTCCTGGCCTATTCTCAGTGGAAGAACCTCCTCTTTATCCAGACAGCGGACTGGGT
>JACPXO010000115.1 GCA_016196505.1 Candidatus Omnitrophota bacterium | reverse complement strand
TTCAGATCCGCGATACGATCCGCAAAAAAGGCCCGATCGCGCGCGCGGAGATCTCGCGGCCTATCGGGCTCAATATCGTCACGGTCACAAGTTATGTCGATCAGTACATCAAGAAAGGCGTGATCAAGGAAGTGGGGATCGACGTCTCGAGCGGCGGGCGGAAGCCCACGCTCGTGGACCTCAACCCCTCGGCGGTGTACCTGATCGGGGTGGGGCTGAACCTGGTGGACATGATCGCGCTTTTGTGCGACTTGAAGGGCGAGGTGGTTTTTTCCGTCAAGCGCCCGAGGCCGCTTGAGACCGGTGAAGCGCTGGTACAAACCATGGTGTCCCTGGTGGAAGAGCTGATCTCAAAGTCCAAAGTTGACACTGGCAAAGTGCACGGGCTTGGCATCGGGATCCCCGGCATATTCAACCGGGACACTTCTTCCGTCCGCTGGCCGGTCGGCCTTCTCGATGAAGATCTTTCTATCTCGGTATCCATCCATGGAGTTTTCGAGGAAAAATTTGGCATCCCGACCATCGTGGACAATGACGCGAACGCCGCCGTGTTCGGCGAGGAGTGGTACGGAAAGGGTTTGGGAGTGCAGCACGCGATCTATCTTTATTCCGGAAACGGTTTAGGGCTGATGGTCAACGGCCAGATCTACCGCGGCGCCAACGGTTCGGCCGGTGAGTGGCTTTTTGACCTGGAAAAAGAAGACCCGCAAAAGGCCGTGAAGGAGACCTACGAGTCGGGGGTCTGGAGCATGGATCTGGGGATCGCGGGTTCCGCCCGGGCCGCGGAGAAAGAACAACCTCGGTCTAAAATTTACGAACTGATGAAAGGCAAAACGGACCAGATAAATATGATGACGGTCGTAAAGGCGTCGGAGGCGGGAGACGCGCTGGCCGTCAAACTTCTCAAGGACGCCGGCCGTCGCCTCGGGCGGAAAGCGGGCTTTCTCGTGAATCTGCTCAACCCCGAGATCATCATCGTCGGTGGAGGGATCGAAGCCGGCGGCGCCTATTTTCTTGACGCGATGCGCGAAACGGTCAAGCAGGCCTCGATCCCGGAGGCGACGGAGAAACTCCGCATCATCCCTTCACAATTAGGGGAAAACGGCGTGTCTTTGGGAGCGGCGGCGCTCGTGGCGCAAAACTATTTCATCAGCGTTTAACAGCATGGAATCCTGCGTTTGTCCTTATTGCAAAACGGTTTTTTCTCCGAGCAAGTATTCTCCCCGTCAGAAGATCTGCTCAAATCCCGAATGCCAGAAGAAGCGTCAGCTTGAAAGCATGCGGGTTTGGCGCGAGCGGAACCCCAATTATTTCAAGTACGATGAGTCCAAGGGCATCGCCTGGCTTGAGGTCCAACGCAAGCGCTCGAAAGTGTGGCGAGAGAAAAACCCGGACAAGGTCCGCGCCTACCGGCAAGCCCACGGAGAAGAGTACCGGCGTTACATGCGCGAGTACATGCGGACATACCGTTTGAGTAAAAAGAAACCCGCCGCACCGTCGCCTCCCGCGTCCCCCGCCAGCGAATCTTTGTAAACCTTTTTTGTTCTATAAGGTTGACAATCGATTTTTAAAGGACGTATACTACCCAAAACGTCCAACCCAAGAGGCCCGCATGCTCGATCTGATCCTAAAAGTCCGCGAGAACGTTTTGAACGAGATCCCCATTACTTTTGAGGAGGCCCTGCGGCTCACCACCGCCGGTCCTTTGGATATCCCTTATCTCGCCGCCGCCGCGAACGAAGTGCGCGCGAAGTTCGCTGGGAACTCGGTTGAATCCTGCGCCTTGTCCAACATCAAGAGCGGGAACTGCAGTGAGGATTGCAAATTTTGCGCCCAATCCGGCCATTACCGGACCGACGCCCCCGTTTATTCCCAGATCAGCGTTGAGGAAATAGTCGCCCAGGCCAAAGAGGCCGAGGCGATGGGGGCGACCGAGTTTTGCCTGGTTTCGAGCGGTTGGGGGGCTACCCAGGAAAAGGAATTTCAGGTGGTGTTGGAAGCGGTCCGGAGGATCACGAAGGAGACCAAACTTTTTGCCGACTGCTCGCTTGGGTTTCTGACGGACGAACAGATGACTGAACTTAAAAGAGCGGGGCTTTACCGCAATAACCACAATCTCGAGGCCTCAAAAAACTATTTTAACAAGGTGTGCACGACCCACACCTATGAACAACGCGCCCGCCACGTGCAGGAAGTCCAAAGCCACGGGATCTTTCCCTGTTCCGGCGGCATTTTGGGGATGGGGGAAACACCCAAGGACAGGATAGACCTCGCCTTTGAACTGAAAAAACTGAACGTCCACTGCGTGCCCATCAACATCCTCAATCCTCGGCGGGGGACGCCGCTCGGCGACGTCGAATCGCTCGAGCCGCTCGAGATCATCAAGATCATCGCGATCTACCGGTTCATCCTCCCAAAAAGCACGATCAAGATCGCGGGCGGCCGCGAAGTGAATCTTCGCGACCTTCAAGCCATGGCGATGCAGGCGGGTGCCAATGGGCTCATCCTAGGGAATTATCTGACCACTTTGGGACGCAATCCCGCCCGGGATATTCAGATGCTCAAAGATCTGGGTTTCGAGATCTCCCAAACCCCCTCGCCGACGCATGTTGGCGGCTAACTCAGTAAGCCGAGCGTTAAAGGAGGAATTGGCGGAGTTAAAGAACCGCCATCTTCACCGTGAGCTTACGTGCGTCTCATCGGCCCAAGGGCCGCGCCTTTCCATCGGCCGCGGGGTTTTCGTCAATTTTAGCTCCAATAATTACCTAGGTCTCTCAACCCATCCCCGGGTCAAAAAAAGTGCCCGGGCCGCCGTGAGCCGCTGGGGGACTGGCAGCGGCGCCTCGCGCTTGATATCGGGCGACCTTGCCATCCACGGGATCCTCGAAAGTAAACTCGCTTCTTTTAAACAAGAAGAAGCCGCGCTTGTCTTTTCATCCGGTTATCTCGCTAATTTGGGCGCGGTCACGGCCCTCGTGAACGAGAACGACGTCGTGCTCGTGGACCGGCTGAACCACGCGAGCATCATCGACGCTGCGCGGCTTTCAAAAGCCAAGCTTTGGGTGTATCCCCACCTGGACCTGGGGGAGCTCGAGAAACTTTTGGACCGCGCCCAAGAGTTCCGCCGGCGCTTGGTGATCACCGACGCTTATTTCGGCATGGATGGCCACGTCGTGGCTCTGGACGCGCTTCATGAGCTTTGCCGGAGAAAGTCTGCGCTTCTCATGATCGACGAGGCGCACTCGACGGGTGTTTTCGGGAAAAACGGCCGCGGCCTCACGGAGCATTTTGGTTTGTCCGGGAAGATCGACGTGGTGATGGGGACTTTGAGCAAAGCGCTTGGAAGCGTGGGAGGATTTATCGCGGGGTCCGAGGTGTTGATCGAATATCTGGTGAACCGGAGTCGCGAGTTCATATTCACCACCGCTCCGAGCCCCGCGGCGTCCGCGGCGGCGCTGGCCTCTCTTGAGGTTATTCTCGAAGAAAAAAGCAGAAGGACCCGGCTTTGGGACAACGCTGGATTCTTGCGGCGGAAACTCTCAGGGCTTGGCTTTGACCTCATGGGTTCGGAAGGCCCGGTGCTGCCGCTCCGGATCGGGGACAGCCAAAAAGCGCTTTTAGTGAGGGAGCTTCTGTGGAAAGAAGGGTTGTTCGTGGCCTGTATCCGGCCGCCCACGGTTCCTAAAGGAACAGACAGGATACGCGTTTCGGTGATGGCGACGCATACTCAAGAGGACCTCGAGCGCTTGGTCAGCGCGATGAAAAAAGCGGGCGAGAAGATCTTATGAAACGCTCCCTAGCCAGGCAAGTGGAATTTTGGGACAAAACCTACGTGTGGCACCCCTTCACCCAGATGAAGGAGTGGAGCCGCCATACTCCGGTGGTGATAGAAAAGGGAAGCGGGAACTACCTGGTGGACACTTACGGCCGGAGATACCTTGACGGCGTCTCTTCGCTTTGGTGCAACGTGCACGGCCATCGAGTTCGCGAGTTGGATAGGGCGTTGAGAAACCAGATAAAAAGGATAGCCCACTCGACTTTTTTGGGGCTTTCCAACGTCCCCGCGGTGGTGCTAGCCAAAAAGCTCGTGGAGATCGCCCCGCCGGGCCTCCGAAAGGTTTTTTATTCCGATTCGGGATCCGCTTCGGTCGAAGTAGCGATCAAGATGGCTTACCAGTACTGGCGTATCCGGAAGAAAAAAGAAAAACGAGCTTTTTTAAAACTGACCAATGCCTATCACGGGGACACGCTGGGATCGGTGAGCGTGGGTGGCATCACGATCTTTCATGAGATCTTT
>JACPXO010000114.1 GCA_016196505.1 Candidatus Omnitrophota bacterium | reverse complement strand
GAGCCCTCGGCAAAAGTGGAAAAAACTCGGCTGGCGCCTCAAACAGTTTTCCCTTTTGCCGTCTCCCGGTGCGACTTGGCGAAGAGTCCAACTGCCGCGACAAAAGTCCCTTCGGAGAATAAAGCTTTGTCTCCGGGGGCTAATGCCAGCATTCGAAGGGTGGCCGAGGCGGGATGCCTTCGCCCGCAGTCGAACGCTAGTTACGACGAGGACGAAGGCGCCCGCCGAAGGACAGGACCCCGAGAAGGCTAGTCAGTAGAAGAGGTTCTAGGGGTGTTAATTGGAAGAGGGAGCCCCTTGACAATCGGGGAAAGCGGTGTTATCCTTCTAGCTCTTTTTAAGGGGAACGGATGTCTACTTTTTTTGCGAACAAAAAAGATTATCAGGACAAGAAATGGCAGATCGTCGATGCCCGAGACCAGGTGGTCGGCCGTCTGGCGGCGCGGATCTCACGGATCCTCTCCGGGAAGAACAAGCCCGATTACACCCCGCATGTCGAGACGGGAAGCGGAGTTATCGTAATCAACGCCGCCGAGGTCCGTGTCACGGGAAATAAAGCGAAGACCAAAACTTACAAGTTTTACTCGGGATATCCGAGCGGCCTGAGAGAAGTGGTTTTTGAGCGTGTCCTGAAAGAGGACCCCGCGTATGTGGTCAAGCACGCGGTCAAAGGGATGCTTCCTAAATCGCGGCTCGGCAAAAAGATGTTGACGCGGCTTTTGGTTTACCCCGGAAGCGATCACCCGCATTCGGCCCAAAAACCGAAGGCCTATTCATTGAAAGCAAAAAATTAAAATGACCACTCACTCGACAAAAACAACCAAAGAATCAACGATACCTGCGCCTTCTTCCTCCCAAGGGGATAAGTCCCGGGCGACGGGCCGGCGGAAAAACGCCACGGCCCGAGTCCAGGTTTTTAAAGGCACAGGGCTTATCGAGGTCAATCGCAGGGATCTCAAACAGTACTTTGGGAGGCCCACGCTTCAAATGATCGTGAGACAACCCCTCGAGGCGGTGGAACTGCAGGGAAAATTGGACGTGATCGCCAATGTCAGAGGCGGCGGCCTGGCGGGTCAGGCCGGAGCCGTACGGCAGGCCATTTCCAGGGCTTTGGTGGAATACGACGCTACTTTAAGATCATTGCTTCGCCGCGGGGACTATCTCACACGCGACTCCCGTATGAAGGAACGCAAGAAATACGGGCGTAAGGGCGCGCGGCGCAGGTTCCAATTCTCGAAGAGGTAATATAGGCGCTTAAGATCAAGTTCGAAAATTGACGTAACTGTAGAATTGGCCGGGCCTTACGCTCGGCCTTATTTTTTATTTTTTGACAGATAGGGAAAACCCCTCTATAATGTATAGTTTATCGCTGATAAAAGGTCTTGAGAAAGAAATGAAACAGTCTATGAAAAAATTAAATGTCGGCGTTGCAGGCGCTACCGGGTATACCGGGGAGGAATTGGTCCGGATCCTGGCGCGTCATCCTCGCGTGACCCTCACTTACGTTTCCGGAAAAGAGGACAGAGAAGCGAGGATTCAGGAGATCTTCCCGTCTCTCGAGGGAAAACTGGACCTGCCGTGTAAACCCCTGGAGGTCCAAGAGGCGTGCCGAAAATGCGATCTTGTTTTTCTCTCGCTTCCTCACACGGTGTCGATGCGTTTTGCCCCGCTTTTTTTAAAAGCCGGGAAAAAGATCGTGGATGTCAGCGCGGATTACCGGCTGAAAAATGAAAAGATCTACGAGGCGTTTTACCGGGTGCCGCACGAGGATGCGTCGCATCTGGCCGAAGCGGTTTACGGTTTGCCGGAACTTTACAGGGAAAAGATCCGTACAGCGGACCTCGTGGCCAATCCCGGGTGTTATCCGACCGGCGCCATTCTGGGACTTTTGCCGGGGATCACGGGGGCCGGTCTTTTTGATGCGGACACGATCGTGATAGACGCCAAGAGCGGCGTCACCGGCGCCGGCCGCAAGGCCGAAAAATCGCTGAATTTTTCCGAGGTGAACGAGAACTTCAAGGCCTATAAACTATTTGAACACCCACATGTCCCGGAGATAGACCAGGAACTGACGGCCGCCGCGAAAAAAAAGATAAGCGTGGTTTTTGTCCCGCACCTGCTTCCTTTGAACCGGGGCATCTTGAGCACGATCTACGTTCGTTTAAAGAAAAAGATGAACACCGCCGCTTTGATCGCGCATTATCAGAAGCGCTACGCCAAGGAGCCGTTCGTCAAAGTTTACGCCGGAGGGGCATTGCCCGAGCTGAAGCACGTGGCTCACAGTAACTTCTGCGGCATCGGCATTCGCGTCGACGCCTCCAAAGGGATCGCGGTGATCGTGACGGCCATCGACAATCTGCTCAAAGGGGCGGCCGGTCAGGCGGTTCAAAACATGAACTTGATGGCGGGTTTTGAGGAAACAGACGGTTTTTAAGAAAGGACCGGCAGGGTGAAGTTCATTCATGGAGGCGTGACCGCGCCCCTCGGATTCAAGGCCAACGGCATTTATTGCGGCATCAAGAAATCCAAGAAGAGGGACCTTTCGCTCATCGTGTCGGACAGGCCTTGCGACGCGGCCGGCGTATTCACGACGAACAAAGTCCAGGCGTCCTGTGTCGTCATCAATAAGGAACATTTGCGGGGCGGAAAGGCGCAGGCGATTATCGCCAACTCGGGTAACGCCAACTGCATGACCGGAAAAAGCGGCTTTGACAACTCGCGTGCGATGGCTCTTCAGCTCTCCCGTGCCTTGAAGCTGAAAAAAAGCAACGTGCTGGTCGCCTCGACGGGAGTGATCGGCAAGCCCTTGCCGATGAAAAAAATAAGGCGGTCTATCCCTGAGCTTGTGAAGGGCTTGAGCCGGAAAGGGAGCGAATTCGCCGCGGCGGGCATCCTCACCACGGATCGCATG
>JACPXO010000113.1 GCA_016196505.1 Candidatus Omnitrophota bacterium | reverse complement strand
TCCTCAACGTTCCTACGGCTATTTTCAGTCTGGAAATGTCCAAAGAACAGTTGATCCAAAGAATGCTTTGTTCCTGTGCGCGCGTCGACGCCCATAAGGTGCGCACCGGGTTTTTGGCTCAGTCCGATTGGCCGAGTTTGACCAAGGCCGCCGCGAAACTCTCCGCGGCCCCGATCTACATTGATGACACGCCGGGTATCAGCATTTTGGAACTCAAAGCCAAGGCCAGGCGGCTCAAAGCCCAGTACGATATCAAGCTCCTGATCCTCGACTACCTTCAGCTCATGCGGGGGATAGGCAACAGCGAAAACCGCCAACAGGAGATCTCGGAGATCTCGCGGTCGCTCAAAGAGCTGGCGCGTGAACTCAACGTACCGCTTATCGCCATCAGCCAGCTTTCGAGGGCTGTCGAGTCCCGCACGGATCACCGGCCTCAGCTGTCCGATCTGAGAGAATCCGGGGCCATCGAACAGGACGCGGACCTCGTGATTCTGCTCCTCAGGGAGGAATATTACAACCCTACCGAGGAAAATAAAGGCAAGGCGGAAGTCATCATCGCCAAACAGAGGAACGGCCCTGTGGGGTCTCTGACACTTACCTTTATTAGGGAGTACACGCGGTTTGAGAACATGGAGCTGGTCCGCCGCGAAGAAATGGCGTAAATCCTCGTAAATCCTTTTGATTTATTGAGCTAAGTGTGTTAAAGTAACCCGTTAATTATGAGAAAAAGACACTTTCTTTTATCCGTGGTGTTCGCTCTGGGATGTCTAGCCGCCGCGACCGGTTTTTCCGGCGCTGAAGAAGCCGAAAAAATAGTCAAAGCCCTGGATGTTAAGGGCAATAAAGCCGTCTCTTCTCTTACGATCCTCGCCAAAGTCAAAACTCAGGCAGGCCAACCTTTATCTTCCGTGGTGTTGAACGAAGACTTGAAACGCCTCTACGGCCTGGGCTTTTTCACGGATGTCCGCATTGAACAGGAGCCGCTGGAAGAAGGCGTCAAAGTCATTTTTGTCGTGGCCGAAAAATCGGTTCTTTCCGAGATCAAGATCGAAGGCAATAAAAAGATAAACCGCGATGACATCAAAAAAGAGATGCAGTCGGTGATCGGCGATTTTGTCGACCAAAAACGCGTGAAGGACGACGTCGACGCGATCAAGAAGCTCTATGAAAAGAAGGGTTTTTCAGAAGCCACGGTGGATAGCGCGCTTGACGTGAATCCCGATACGAACCAAGCCGTCCTGCGGGTGCTGGTCAACGAAGGTGCCAAAGTCCGCCTGCGCGAGATCAAAGTCGTCGGCAATGCCTCGATCAAGACAGGCGTCATTTTAGCCAAGATGAAGACCAGGACCCTGTCCTGGTGGGGTTGGTTCCGCTCCGGGTACCTCAAGGAAGAGGAGCTCGATGAGGATGTGGAGAGGATCAAGTCCCTGTACGACGAGCAAGGATTCAGCGATGCCGAAGTCCAAACGGAGGTTCAGCCGCTCGCGTCCAGCAAAGACGGCGGCGATGTGATGTTGACGATCACGATCACCGAAGGCAAAAAATATTTGGTGGGAGAGACGGTGTTGAACGGGAATTCCATTCTGAAAACCGAGGAGGTTCTAAAGGCCGTCCTCATGAAGAAAGGCGATCCGTTTTCCCGCCGGGGATTGCGGCTGGATGTGTCCAATATGCAGGACCTTTATTTCGACAAAGGGTATCTCTCCTGTCAGGTCCGTTCGGAATCCGTTTACAACGAAAGTACAGGTTCGGTCGATCTCACCTACACGATCACGGAAAATGATCTGACCTACGTGGAGAAGGTGAAGGTCCAGGGCAACACCAAGACCAAGGACATCGTCATCCGCCGCGAGCTTCGCGCGTATCCGGGGGAGTCTTTCAGCGGAGCGAAACTCAAAAGGTCTAAAGAACGGCTTTACAATCTCGGATTTTTCGAGGACGTCCGGTTCGATACGGAGTCCGGGTCGCTTCCCAGCACCAAGAATCTGGTGGTGACGGTCAAGGAAGCCAAGACGGGTGAGTTCAGTTTCGGGGGCGGTTACAGCTCCGTGGATTCCGTGCTGGGTTTTGTACAGATCCGCCAGAAAAACTTCGACTGGCAGAACACAAAAACTTTTACGGGGGCCGGACAGGATTTTGGGATTCGCCTCGAGGTTGGGGGCGTACGGACCAACGCGGAACTCAGCTTCACCGAACCCTGGGTGTTCGGCCATCCCTACTCTTTTGGTTTCGACATTTACCGGCGGGAGTACAACAGTTCCGGGAGGTCCGGGTATTTTTTTGACGAGACCAAGACCGGTTTTGACCTGCGGCTCGGCAAAGAATTTACAGAATATGACAAAGCCCTTTTAATGTACCGGTACGAGGAGGTCGAGATCGAGGATATCCCGACCGACGCCTCCCAGGCCCTGAAGGATGAGCTGGGGACTAATGTCACGTCGAGCACGGCTCTCACGCTGACCCACGATGAGCGTGACAATGTTTTGAACCCTACCAAAGGTATTTTGCTTGTTGGTACGGGGGAGCTCGCGGGCGGGATGTTCGGCGGGGACAAGGATTTTTGGAAATTGTCGGCCCTTGGAAGCACTTACTTTTCTCACTGGGACGAGAAGGTGCTTGAATTGAAAGGCCGTGTGGGGTTCGCGGACGCTTATGGAGACTCAAGCCGCGTTCCCATCTACGAAAGGTACTATGCCGGCGGCGCCAATACGATCCGGGGTTACAAGGAACGGCGCGTCGGCCCGCGCGATCCCGGAAACCAACAACCGGTCGGCGGCGAATCCTACTGGGTGGTGAACGTCGAGGAAACGTTCCCCATTTATCCGGACCTCATCAAAGGCGCGGTATTTTTCGACACCGGTGACGTCGACGAACGGCTGGAGGATTTCGGAAAAGGCGGACCGTTCTCAGGGATTGGCGCCGGGGTGCGGGTCAAAACCCCCATTGGTCCCGTGAAGCTCGACATGGGTTATCCTTTGGATGAGGTCCCGAACGATAAAAAGAAACTTAGGTTTTATTTCAATATCAGCCAAGGGTTCTGAGTTTTAACCGCGAACTAAAAAATTAACTCACACGTAACTTTAGTACAGGAGATTCCCGCATGAAAAAGATCGCGCTTGTCTTTACCGTTTTTCTGGTGTTTGCCATGGGCCTTGGGTTTGCGGTGCCATGCTTTGCCGCCGGCGAGAAATTGGGCTATGTGGATCTCGGAAGGGTGTTCGATGAATACCAAAAGACCAAGAATTTTGACAAGTCATTGGAGGCCAAGGGCGCCCAGAAGCAGACCGAACGGGAAAAGATGGTCGCCGAAGTCAAAAAACTGCGCGATGAGGCGGAACTCCTGAGTTCGAAAGCCAAAGAGGACAAGCAGGTCGTCATCGACGAGAAGATAAAAACACTTCAGGAATTCGACCGGGCCACCCGTGATTCGCTGCGCCGCGAGCGGGACACTATGGTGCGCGAGATCCTGAAAGAGATCGAGACGGTCATCCAGAGTTTCGGAAAGTCCCAGGGCTACACGTTCATTTTCAATGACCGTGTGCTCGTTTACAAGAGCGAAGGAAGTGACCTCACCCAGCAGGTCATCAAGGCCTTGAATGAATCCCGCCCCTCGAAAAAATAGTGAGAAGCCGAAAAGCCTTAAATTAGAAAAGATCGCGGAGCTGGTTGAGGGAAAGATCGTCGGAAATGCGCAGCTTGCCATCACGGGAGTGGCGGGGATTCGCGAGGCGAAAGAGGGGGACATTACCTTCCTTTCAAACGCCAAGTACCTCCCTTTTCTTAGCCGGACCCGGGCCTCGGCGGTCATCACCTCCAAAGAAATAAAATCCGGCAAAAAAACCCTCGTACTCACAAACAATCCGTCCTTAGCGTTCGCGAAAGTCATCTCTTTATTCAAACCCACCGTTGTTTCCAAGGCCCAGGGGGTTCATCCGACCGCTGTGCTTGACCCAAGCGTCCGCTTGGGGCCAGGGGTCTCGGTCGGGCCGCAGGCCGTGATCGAGGCGGACGTCGTGATCGGAAAAGACACGGTCATTGAAGCCCACACGTTCATCGGCAGAGGGTCCGTGATCGGTTCCGGCGTTTGGGTGTACCCGAACGTGACGCTCCGCGAGGAAACGCATGTCGGAGAACGCGTGATCATACACAGCGGGTCCGTGATCGGCAGCGACGGCTTTGGTTATGAGACAGTGGACGATGTCCACATCAAGATCCCTCAGACAGGCACCGTATGGATCGAAGATGATGTGGAGATCGGCGCCAATGTTTGCATCGACCGGGGCCGTTTCGACAGGACATGGATCAAAAAAGGGACGAAGATAGATAATCTGGTCCAGATAGCTCACAACGTCGTCGTCGGAGAGAATTCTCTGATCGTCTCGCAGGCGGGCATCTCAGGTTCGACGGTGCTCGGAAAAAATGTGGTGGTGGCCGGCCAGGCGGGCATCGTCGGGCATATTACTTTGGGGGATGAAGCGATCGTGGGCGCTCAATCCGGCGTCTCAAAATCGATCCCCGCGAAGACCACGGTGCTCGGGAGCCCCGCCAAGCCCATCGAAGAACAGAGAAAGCTATTTGCCCTCATCGCGCGGTTGCCTGAGCTTTTCAAGGAATTGGCTGAACTTAATAAAAAATTTTGATGGACTCAAGTCTTCTGTTGCAGAGAACGATACGTACAGCAGGGTCTATTTCAGGCGTCGGCCTTCACACCGGCGCTCCGTGCACGGTCCATTTTAAACCGGCGCCTGTCGGCAGTGGGATCCGGTTTTTCAAGGACGGGGTGGCGGTCGATTTTTCGATGAACGGCGCGGTCCAGGGTTCCGGAGACGACAGTCTTCGCTGCACCTCGATCCGTTCTAAGGAAGCCGAGATCCAGACCGTGGAGCACCTTTTGGCGACGCTCCATGGTTTTCAGATATCCAATCTCCGGCTGGAGGTCGACGGGCCTGAGATCCCCGGGCTCGACGGCAGCGCCAAACCTTTTGTCGAGCTTTTGAAGCGTTTAGGTGTTGTGGAACAGGAAGCCCCGCAGGAAATGTACCGGGTCACTGAACCGATTTTATGCTCGGAGAAAGGCAAGGCGATAGCGGTCTACCCGTCCGAGCGCTTTAGTGTCAGTTACACGCTGGATTATCCGCATCCCATGCTTCGGGATCAGCGTGTGGATTTTACGATAACGCCGGAGGTTTTTGAAAAAGAGATCGCCCCCGCGCGGACTTTTTGTACCGAAAAAGAAGGCGAGGAGTTAAAAAAGAGAGGATTTGGAAAGGGTGCTAATTACGACAACACGGTGGTACTTTCACAGAGCAGCGTTGTGGGGAACACCCTTCGTTTTACGGATGAATGCGCCCGTCATAAGGCGCTCGATATCTTGGGTGATCTAAAACTCCTGGAGTTTCCCATTCTCGGGAGGGTGGTGGGTTTGAGAAGCGGCCACGCGTTAAACCAGCGGTTGGTTGAACAGATCAAGAAGCAGAGAGGGACCATGAAGCAGAAAAAAGAGCATTCGGCGTCTAAATTCGGCAGGTTGGAGAT
>JACPXO010000112.1 GCA_016196505.1 Candidatus Omnitrophota bacterium | reverse complement strand
TACCTCGCCGGCCAGATCAATGGAACCTCGGGTTACGAAGAAGCCGCCTGCCAGGGCCTCATGGCCGGGATAAACGCCGTCTTGAAGATACGCTCCAAAAAGCCGTTCGTGCTCAAAAGATCCGACGCCTACGTAGGAGTTCTCATCGATGACCTAGTGACCAACGGCACCGAAGAACCTTATCGCATGTTTACCTCGCGCGCGGAGCATCGGTTGCTTCTCAGGCACGACAACGCGGACAAACGGCTTTTAGCTTACGGTCATGAACTTGGGCTCATCACTCAAGACCAGTACAAGAAATTTACCAAAAAGCAGGCGGAAATTGAAAGCTGGGTAGAGAAGCTCAAACAAAAAAGATTTCAGCAAGTCCCTATGGATCAATACCTTAGAAGGTCTGAAATAAAACTTACGGACGTTCTGGGTCTCTTGAACGAATCGATAGAAGATCAAGAAGTGATGCGTCAGATCGAGATAGAGATCAAGTACGCCGGTTATGTACAGAGAGAAATATCCCTCGTGAACCGCATGAAACAGTATGAGGATAAAAAGATCCCAAACCAGCTCATTTTCAAGGAGATCAGGGGCTTGAGCCGGGAAGCTCAGGAAAAGTTGGAAAAGGTAAAACCGGTATCTTTAGGCCAAGCCGCCCGGATATCCGGGATCACGCCGTGCGATGTCTCAGTTTTAGCGGTTCACATCGAGAAACTCAGAAGGTCTTCCAGGTAAAGGGATCCTTCGACTCGCTACGCTCGCTCAGGACGGCGAAAACGCCGGTTTCCACGTGGAAACCCCACCACTTGTTTTCGCAACTTTGTTGCTCGACGCTCCTGCGTCGTGCGCGCCGAAAGCGCGCCAAAACAGGTGGTGGGGGAAACATTTGACAATCAGCCCCGAATAGCATAAGATACGGAAAAGTTCTAAACAGCATATCCACACCAAGTTGATAAATGGCTAAGATCATCGCGATCTGCAATCAAAAAGGGGGAGTGGGGAAGACAAGCACGGCGGTTTCTCTTTCCTCTTGCCTGTCTCTTGAGGGAAAGAAATGCCTGCTTGTGGATTTGGATCCCCAAGGCAACGCCACGAGCGGCCTGGGTGTCAACAAACGCAACGTCGAAAAATCCGTTTATCACGCTCTCCTCGAGCAAAATCCTATCTCGGAACTCATTCTAAGCACTTGTGTTAAGAATCTTTACCTGATCCCTTCCAACGATGCGCTATCTGGAACTGAGGTGGAATTGGTGGGGGAGTTGGGGAGAGAAGCCAGACTTCGAAAAGCCCTGCAAAGTTTGGACCCGTCCTTTGATTTTGTCATCATTGATTGCCCGCCTTCCTTTGGGCTTCTCACGATCAACGCTCTTACCGGAGCGCATTCGGTGCTGATACCTATCCAATGCGAGTATTACGCTTTGGAGGGACTGTCACAGCTGGTCAAGACCATCAATCTTGTGAAAGACAACCTGAACGCTTCGCTTGAGATCGAAGGCATCGTCATGACCATGGCGGATTTCAGAACCAACCTGACCCAGGAAGTCATCGATGAAGTGCGGAAACATTTTGGGAGCAAAGTTTATAAAACGATCATTCCGCGCAATATCCGGCTTAGTGAAGCGCCCGGATTTGGCAAGCCGATTTTTCTTTACGACAAAGATTCCGAGGGAGCCAAAAAGTACAAAGAGCTCACGAAGGAATTTCTTTTATTTAACGTAACCAATTGATAATAAAAGAGATATAAAAACACTTTTCACGTAAAACCAAAGGAGTCATCCCCATGGAGAAAAAAGTCCTTGGCCGAGGTTTGGAAGCATTGATCCCGGTCGGCGATCAAACCACACGCGAGAAAGTTCAGATGATCAGGATCGAGCAGATCCAGCCCAGCCAGTTTCAGCCGCGTCAAAGTTTTTCGCATGAAAAGATCCGGGAGCTGGCCAAGTCCATCAAAGAAAAAGGGGTGATCCAACCGGTGATCGTGCGCGCGGCGGACCAGGACAATTTTGAGTTGATCGCCGGTGAGAGGCGTCTCCGCGCGGTGCGGGAGCTCGGCTTGAACGAGATCCCGGCGATAGTCCGGCGCGTGTCGGACAAGGACGTGCTTGAGATGTCGATCGTGGAAAATATCCAGCGCGAGGAACTCAACGCGCTTGAAGAAGCCAAGGCCTACCGGCGGCTCACGCAGGAATTTGGGCTGACTCAGGAAAGCGTGGCCGAGCGGGTGGGGAAGGACAAGTCGTCAGTTTCTAACCTATTGAGAATACTTAGCTTACCAGAAAAAGTGCAAGACTATCTGTCAAAAAATATGATCACATTCGGTCATGCCAAAGCGCTCCTGCCGTTGCTGGATGCCAAAAGACAGATCGCGTTTTGCGAGAAAATTATCCGTAAAAACCTGTCCGTGCGCCAGGCGGAAATAGCGTTTCAACCGAAGCGCCGTCTCAAAACCTCGGTGCGCATTTCCGACAAGGACGCGGACATCCAGTCGCTCGAAGAGCGGCTTCAACACGCGCTGGGGACCAAAGTGCGTATCCAGCACGGAAAAAAACGCGGCCGCATCGTCGTGGAGTACTACTCGCTTGAGGACCTGGACCGCGTGGTCGCGCTGCTCGGGGCGTAGGGCTTCGAAGGGCTCTTGTCTATTGACAACCAACGGCTTATCTTTTAGACTTAGTCTTCCTAAAACAGACATTAAAAAAAGGCATCATGGCTGAAGCAACGCTTGTCATCATTAAACCCGACGGACTTCAAAAATCCTTGACCGGGAACATCCTCACGCGGCTTTCGGAAACCAAACTCGTCATCCTCGGCGCCAAGATCAAGTCCGTGTCGCGCAAGCTGGCCGAGTCGCATTATTGCCACATGAAAGACAAGCCCTTTTTCGAAGAGATCATCCGTTACCTCATGGGGGAATATCATACTAATCGCGTGATGGTCATGGTTTACTACGGGGAAGACGCGATCCAGAAAGTCCGGAAGATCTGCGGAGCGACCAACCCCGAGGAAGCCGAGCCCGGCACCATCCGCGGCTCTTACGGCCGCATCACGACCAAGGGGATCTACGAAAATGTCATCCACGCTTCAGGCAACACGGCCGACGCCGAGCGTGAGATCAAACTGTGGTTTGAGCCGGACGAGATCGTCTCCGAAAGTTTGTATCCTACCCAAGAGATCCAAGCGCCGAAACAAGCCAAAAGGGTCTGGGCTTGACCCCACCACCTCTTTTTGCGGCGGCAGGGGAGCCGCCGCGACGCGCCTGGCGCGTCTTTTCAACCGAAACAAAAGAGGTGGTGGGGTGATCGTCAGCATGACCGGCTTCGGGCGGTCGGAGCTGCGCTCCGCCCGGGGGTTTATCCGCGTAGAGATCAAGACGACCAACCACAAATTTTTGGAGGTGAGTTCGCGCGTGCCGAACCACCTGGCCGAGCTTGAGGATACGCTCAGGAAAACGGTGTCAAAACAGCTGCGCCGCGGCAAGGTGAACGTGTTCGTCTCCGGGCCGGACCCCGCCGTGTTTTCGAGCCGCTTATTTTTGAATGAACCGCTGGCCAAGGAAGTTTTTCATAAGGTTCGGCGCCTGAAGCACGTTTTAAAACTGGGCGAGGTCTCCGCGAACCCGGTGGCCGAGCGGGCCCTGTTCTTGAAAGAGGTACTTCATTACCCGGATGTTTTGGTGAAGGACACCTCGGCCGTGAAGTCGACGCTTTTTTTCAAGGATCTGGAAAAGGCCGTCACCCAGGCGCTTTTTAAGCTTGGGCAATCCAGGGCCCGGGAGGGCAGGGCCCTGAAACGTGACCTCGAACGCCGCGTCTCGGAGATCCGACGGTCGCTTAAAAGGGTCGAGCGGCGTTTGCCGGCCTTAAGCCGTGAGTACCGCAAGGCCCTGCGCCAAAAAGCCGGGGAGTTTTTGAAAGACGGCGAGATAGACCGCGATCGCTTGACGTTGGAAGTC
>JACPXO010000108.1 GCA_016196505.1 Candidatus Omnitrophota bacterium | reverse complement strand
ATCGACATCACAACCTCCTTATTTAACGCCGCCTTAAAAAACAGTCTTTGTACCGACCGCCAAAAAATCTCAGGTCTTTTTTAGCGGCGTCCTTGTTTTCATATTGCCCAGCGCAGACCTGGAAATAATCCTGGCTTGGGATGATCATGGCGTAGAACCCACTCCGTCGAAGGGCCGCGACCGCCTGTTCCGCCAGATCTTTCTTTTTGTAAGTCACGAGCTGTATGGTGTAGGGCTTGGCCAGATCGACCGCGGTGGGCGCCACACTTCTTGTTTGCAGGACCACGACCGGCTTTTGCGCCGGCGCCACCGTCACCGCTCTTGGGACCGGCCGCGGCAATGACGAAGACGGCGACGCGGACTGGACCGGCAAAACTCTTTCAGAAACCGCCAAGACCTTGCCCCGCAGAACCCCGAGAAAAAACACCAAGCAACCCGCCAAGATCGCGACGATCACCGCTAAAATGACCTGCTCAAGCGAGGTGCTGAACAAGATCGGTTTTTGAGACTTGGCCAGCGACGGAAAATGTCCGTGAGGACGATTGGCTTCGCCTGAAAACTGCTGGAACAGCTCTTGTTGGGTTTCTTCAGCTCTTATTTCTGTCATTGGAAATACCGAGGTTAGTATAACAGGTGTTCGACATGGCGGGCAACGATTAATTCGATTTGGGGGCTAGCGGAGCGTCCATTGGGCCTTGAAGATAGGGCCTCGGGGGCCGATCAAGGTCAACTCTTTGTCGAGGAAAATCATCCTTAACCCCTTCCAATCACGGGACCTATGGATCATGCTCGCCCTCAATTGACGGGGTAAGTTCTCGAAAACATCGTTGGAACACAAGACCAGAAAGTGGGCTTTCTTTAACTGCGAACCCTCGACTCTCACCCCTCCCCGAATTTTAATCTTTTTAGAAACGGCGTAAAGAAGGTGGTAGGTGGTGTGTGGGTTACCTTTCTTGATGTACACCTTCAGGTCATCGACTGCGAAGGTCGTCCCCTTATGGGAAGTCACGAGGGCGGCGGCCATCGGAAACATCTGTACGATCTCATAGGGGACTTTGAGCTCGGTGATGCGTAATTCCGCTTCGTGCGGGCCTTGGAGCGTCCTCACGCGGCCGGGACCGCTGCGAAATGCCCCCCCTTTCCAAAAGCCCTCGACCTCAAGGGACCGAAAATCGACCGTTGTCCATTGACTCAAGCGCGCGCCGTGAAGCTTGATATCCAACCCGGTCACCCTACCAAAAGCCACGGACACAAAGAGATCCAATAAAGGCCTGGACGCCGCCGCCACACCGGCGCTCAAGCCAACCACGAGCATCAAAATGAGGGTGTTTTTTTTCATCGGTTATTGTTTCAGGGCCGAGGTTACCTCGGCCAGATCTTTCTTGCTAAGTCCGGAGGAGTACCCGACAGTGGACGAAGTGCGGTGCGCTTTAAGAAGATCTTCTTTGGCCAGCTCTTCGAGAGCGACCCTGACCTTTTCGATATTCTCGTTGACCCAGGCGGAAACACCCCTAGGCGTGTCGACGCTCCCCTGATTTTCGACAAAAAACAGGAGGATCTTCCGGTGGATCTCCGACCTTAGGAAACCTTTAAGCTTATTTTTCATGTCTCAAGCCCCGTCTAAAATCCTCGGTCTTGACCACCCTCAAAAACACCTCGACCACCTTCGGGTCGAATTGTGTGCCGCTATTCTTTGAAATCTCACTGAACGCTTCTTTCAGAGAAAAGCGATCGCGGTACGGCCGGCCGACGATCAACGCCTCGAACGCGTTGATCAGGGATAAGATCCGGGCCCCGATGGGGATCTTGTCCCCTTTGAGTCCTTTGGGATATCCGGTACCATCATATTTTTCCCTGGAATATAAAATGATCGGGACCACCGGCTTAAGACTTTCGAAAGACTGAACGATCTTCGCGCCCTTGATCGGGTGCTCGCGGATCAAGCGGTATTCTTCGCCGGTCAACTTCGTCGGTTTCCTTAAAATATCGTCCGGGATCCCTACCTTGGCGGTGTCTTTTAGTAACGTTGCGTAATGCAGCGCCTGGGTCTCCTCTTCGCTCAAATGCATCGCCGCCGCGATCTTTAAAGCCACGCGCAAAAATAACTGAGGCGAGGCACCGTTGGGGACACGAGTCCCCAGAATGTCCGCCAAAGACTGGATCGTCCCGAGCGTCACGCGTTTCTGCTCCTCGTAAAGCTGGGCGTTTTTAATGGCGATCACCGCTTCCTCGGCGAGGGTCGTCAAGATCTCCTGGTCAAAATACGTGAAATCCTTCTTGTCTTTCTTGGCGTGCACCGTCACGACGCCGATCACGTCCTCGTCGATCAAGGGAATGCACATAAGCGACTTTCTCAAAATGATCCTAGCCGTTTTGGCCACGGTGTTTTCCATAAATTTCGGGGCATGATGATCTTTATTTTTCCCTTTGGAGTAGCCGACGAGGGCTTTGCAAGCCAAGCACGGCCCCGATTTATCGACCAGGTAGATCGCGCAGCGGTTGGCGCGCAACACCTGGGAGATGAGGTGCGCCAGGCGCGAGATGAGTTCATCCAGATTCAGCGTGGAATTCACGATGCGGTGCACGGTGTGAACCGTCGAAAGAGCGATCGCGCGCGGACGGATGGTCGCGGTCAACCGGTCCAGCTCCTCTTTTTTGGCGCAGTTATCCAACACCACCTGGATATGGCCGGAGAGAAGGTTCAACACTTCCTGGCGGACGTCTTTCCGGATGCCGCTCAAAACAAAATAACCGATCACCCGGTCCTGCAAGGCGAGAGGCACGCAGAAATTGGGAACATCGGAAGGTGCATTGAAACGAAAAGGCCGGGTTTCCCTGACTCTTCGCTTGATCCCATAAAAGATCTGAGGAGCATAACGGAAGGTCTTGGCGCGCGGGTCATGCCAAATGTCATAGGAAGACTCTATGGAGTGCCGCAAACTTTTGGAGTTGCCGTTCAGTTTATAAGACACCCACCACACCGGCTGTCCCAAAAGAAAATCGAAGGTCACACGAAGCTTTCTCAGACTCTCATGCCGGATCAGATCGTCAAAGATCTGCCGGTCATTGGTCAGAGTGGTTTTCATCAGTCATACCTTTTCATAGGGTTCAAAAAATTTCCTGTATTCGTCTTGAGCATAACGATCCGTCATGCCCGCGATATAATCGCAGACCACGCGCGGCACGCCTTCTTTTTTGAGCCGTTGCTGACTGCCAGGAGGCAGCTGTTCGGGCCTAGCCAAGTATACCTCAAAGAGCGCCCGGATGAACCGTTTGGCTTTATCCGTCATTCGTACCACTCGGTAATGACGGTAAAGTTTCAGCCGCAAAAATTCTCTCAGCTCTTCCCTTTTCTCTTTCACGGCATCGCTAAAAGCTATCAAAAAGTGTTCTTTGTCCCTGACGGCCTCCGGGTTCCGGACTTTGGCCCGCCCGATGTTTTTTAAGGACTGATGGACCAGATCCGTGACCTCCAGATTGATCAGGGCCCGGATCACCTGATAACGTCTTATCTCAGAAGAACGCGACTTATCCAGTTTCAGGCCTTTTTTGACCTCATGCCACAGCCCCACCCGGTCCAATTCGGCTTCGGCCAAAAGCCCCGAGGCCAGTCCGTCGTCGATATCATGGTTATCATAAGCGATCTCATCCGCCAGGTCCACCACCTGGGCCTCTAGTGAGGGCGATTTAAAGGGCTCAAAATCGCCCATGCCTCTGGCCCTGGCTTCCTCCAAAAGCTCAGGGTGCTTGAAAAGACCCACCCGGGACTCATAGGTAAGGTTCAGTCCTCTAAAAGAAGGATACCTTTCCTCCAAGTAGTCCACGATCCTCAAGCTCTGGAGGTTGTGGTTAAACCCGCCATGGCCTTTCATAAGCTCGGCCAGCTCATCTTCTCCCGCGTGGCCGAAGGGAGTGTGGCCCAGATCATGGGCGAGCGTGATCACTTCCACCAGATCCGTGTTTAATCTCAAAACTCTCGCGATGACCCGCGCGATCTGACTGGCCTCGAGCGAGTGGGTCAACCGCGTGCGGTAATAATCCCCCTCATGATTCACAAAAACCTGGGTCTTATACTCCAACCGGCGAAAGGCCGTGCTATGAACGATGCGATCCCTGTCTCTCTGAAAAGCCGTGCGGTACGGGTGTTCCTTTTCCGGATACACCCGGCCCCGGCTTTCGGCGCTTTTGACCGCGTAGGGAGCCAGGCGTTTTGCCTCTTCCCTTTCCTGGTCCATTCGGCTGATCAAACCGTAGAGCGGCGTCTTCATTAGGCTGGTTTCCGGCAGAAAATACAACCCTTCGGCTGAGGGTGGGTCACGAACTTAGCGCGCCAAGGAGCCCAAAGCCGTTGCATTTAAATAATTTCTTGGACTTTGTCCATCACGGGGTGAACGCGTGCGGAGGCGCGAACGAGAGGCGTTTTTCCGTAAAGATCCATCAGAAGATTGATACGTGAAAGTCCCAAAGTGAAAACCCGCTTTTCTTTCGCCAAG
Source organism: Candidatus Omnitrophota bacterium (assembly GCA_016196505.1). Taxonomy (GTDB): domain Bacteria; phylum Omnitrophota; class Gorgyraeia; order 2-02-FULL-51-18; family 2-02-FULL-51-18; genus JACPXO01. Next base: position 418 of record JACPXO010000108.1, on the reverse strand, counting down.
AGCCGAGCGTTCTCTTCAATGCCATCCAAAGCCACGAGGACCCGCGTCGGAGAAACAACCCCTTTTTTGTCTTTTGGCGTGTCCTGCACCAGGTCCAGCACTTCTTTTTCCGTGGCCTTTGCTTCGACGATCTTGCACACCCAGCACCGGCCATGGCCTTTAGCCACCAACTGGCGGGGGCTTTCGGCGCCCTCGAGATTGCCTTCCGAACTGCCCTTGATCATCTCCGTAAAATGAGGTAGTTTTCTGCGTTTTTCCCCGAATTCCACGATATCGTTGTTGAAATGCCTGAAAAGACCGATCAACCGGTCCGTCACATCCATCTTCAAAAGCTCTTCGGTCTCGGAGATCATGGAGTGGATGCAGGCCAAAAACCCTTGAGGGCCCGCGTTGGCCCCCAGCAAGGAGAGTTCTTTCT